>NZ_JAETXJ010000005.1 GCF_022508225.1 Desulfovibrio sp. UIB00
TCGAGTAACAGGCCCTTATAGGGCCTAATCAAACCGCCCCTTGAAGGGGCGGTGCTGATTGCGAAGCGGCATGCGCCTGACGCAGAGCCGTCACCGTTGCGGGGCAGCATGGCTGCTGCGTGCTCTGTCAGATTTGAAAAGCAATCAAATATCTACTATGCAAAGTTATTGCGAGTAAATATAGTTCTGGTAGTTGCCTTTTGCAGTTTCCGGCCCTTTGAAAGGTATCTAAATATCTTGCAGGACTGGGACTAAGTGGTTACAGCTAATAAAAGGCATGTCGTTATATGGGTGGGGAAGGGACTCTGCCATCTGTGTAATGTGGTCCATACTGGTCGATATGCCACAAGCGGGAGAATGCGGACGGTGCATTCTTCAAGCTGAGGAGTCAACCGTGAAACAGATTATCTGGGGAGCACTTTTTTCCCTGCTTTTGGCAACGGCGGCCACTGCGGCTGAAACCGGTTATCCCCCGCCCCCGCCAGCGGGGAAGCCGCTTTCGGTCGAGGACTCCATCTATGGAGTGTTGCGTAATCACCACAATCTGCGGGGCATGATTGAAAACCGCGAGGTGCTGGATCATGAAGTGAGGCGCGCTCAGGCTGGCTTTGGCCCCCGTGTTGACGTTACAGGGCAGGCTGGTGGCAGCGTCTTGAGCGATTCAAGCACCCGCAGCCAGAACCTTGATTCGCAGATGTGGGGCAAGGTGGGCTATAGCGCCCAGCTTGTGCAACCCATATGGGATGGTTTTGCCACCCGTTCGCGCGTTCGCACTGCCAAATCCACTCTTGAATCCCAGAAATACCGTGTATTCGATACGGCGACATCGCTTTCTCTTGATGCGATTATCGCCCATATAGATTTGCTACGCCGCAGGAAAATCTACGAGCTTTCCGAAGAAAACGTGGCTCATCACAAGTCTCTTGTGGGGCAGGCCCAGGATCGCGCCAGCCTTGGCGCGGACACTGCCGCCGACGTAACCCAGGCGCAGTCGCGCTTGCAACGGGCGCTTTCAAGCCTTTCTGAAGCCAAGGCATCCCTGCTTGTGGCCGAGGAAACCTATACCCGGCTTACCGGGTTGCCAGCGGCCAGCCGTTTGCAGACCGTGACCATGCCGCCCCAGCTTTACACCGCATCGCAGGCTGTTCTGGAAAAGGCCAAAAAAAGCAATCCCAAACTCGCCGCCTACTTGCAGGATATCCGTGCTTCGCGCGCCGAGCGCGAACTTGCGGATTCGGCTTTTTCTCCCGCCCTCAATCTCGAAGCAGGCCCCAACTATACCAACCTTGGCGGCACAAGTGATCGTTGGGTCTACAGTTTTGACGTCATGGGCGTAGTGCGCTGGAATATTTTCAACAGCGGGGCAGACGTGGCTGAACGCCGCGCTGCTTCAGCCCGCATGCGTCAGTCGCGTCAGGTGATGTACAACTTTATTGATGATCTCAAGCTGGATGTGGACAGCACCTGGATCAACTATCTTGCTGCCCAGGAACAGTACAATCATTATTCCAAAGCCATAGAGTACAACAAGTACACGCGCACCGCCTATATCGAACAGTTCCAGATTGGCAAGCGCAGTATTCTGGATGTGCTGGATACAGAAAGTGAGCTGTACAATTCTGCAACCCAGGCGGAAACAGCCCGTGGCAATATTCTTGTGGGCGCGTACAGGCTGTCGGCGCTCACGGGCAATATGCTGCCAGAAATGTCCATTAATACAGGACCGCTTGGACAGAGCGCGCCCAAAGAGCCGGAAGATCCTCGCGAGGAGTTCGCTCCTGGCTGGTTCAACTGATAAACCCTTCTGCATGCCCCGGTTAAGCCGGGGCATGCGGCGCTTTTTTAAGGGCGCAAATCCTTCTTTACCAGGCCGGGATAATTGGCTGACCCATGCGGCGCGCCTTGCGACTCTGGGCTGTCGAGTGAATTCCCTCAAGGTAGGGGCTTTGCCGCTCTGCGCGCTGATAACGAAAAGATGATGCCGAGTTATCCCCATCAGCATCAATGGAATATGCATGGATACAAATTCTGCGGATTCAGAAGAAAAGGCACGGCCCACATCACCTGAACAGGAATCCGGCGACAGCCGGGCTCCCCAAAAGACAGCAGACATGACACCGGGGCAAGCCTCCGGCGTTGCAGAACACGGCACAACCCAAGCGCCGCGCACCGCGCCGGGCATGGGCCCGTTGCGCCCTTCAGACGTGGACTTCATGCCCGGCTTGTTGCGCAGTCTTTCGGTCCTGATGCGCCTGCGCGGGCGGGCAGTGTCGCCGCATGTGCTCATGGCCGGGCTTTCGGGCAGCAAGGTAACGCCTCAGGCCTGCCTGCGGGCGGCCCGCAAGGCGGGACTGGCCGGGCGTATCGCCTATCGGCCTGATATCGCAGATATTCCAGGCCTTGTGCTGCCGTGCATTCTGTTGCTCTCCCACGACCGCTCGTGCGTGCTCACCGCCCTTGACGGCGACATGGCCGAGGTGGTTTTTCCCGAAACAAGCGAAAGTTCCCAGTTGGTGCCAGTAGAGGCCTTGACGGACGAATACTCCGGCTATGCGCTCTTTGCCGCAGTGGAAGCAGCGCCGGATGACCGTTCCGAACGCCTCAGCATCGCTCGTGGCAAGCGCTGGTTCTGGGATGTGCTGCGGTATTACGCGCCCATCTACAGACACGTGGCCCTGGCCAGCGTGGTCATCAATCTCATTGCCGTGGGCAGCCCGCTGTTTGTGATGAATGTCTATGACCGCGTGGTTCCCAATAATGCCATAGAAACATTGTGGGTGCTGGCAAGCGGCATCTGCATCATCTATCTTTTCAATTTTCTGCTTTCGGCCCTGCGTACACATTTTGTTGATGTGGCTGGTCGCAATGCGGATATCGTTCTCTCCAGTTCGCTGGTGGAAAAGGTGCTTTCCATGCGGCTGGACGCCAAGCCCGAATCCACGGGCGCGCTGGTCAACAACCTGCGCGAATTTGAGCAACTGCGCGAATTTTTCAGTTCCTCTAGTCTGCTTGCCTGCATTGATCTGCCTTTTCTTGTTATTTTTCTATTGCTTACGGCCTTCATTGGCGGCCCTATGGTGCTGCTGTCCATTGGGGCCATGCCCATCATGATCGGCATAGGCCTGCTGCTCCAGCACCGTTCGCGCATGAGCGCCGAGGCCAGCTACAAGCAGAATATGCAAAAAAACGCCCTGCTGGTGGAAATAGTGGGCGGGCTGGAAACGCTCAAGTCCTGCATGGCCGAAAGCCGCATGCAGAAGCTGTGGGAATCTGTGGTGGGCCTTTCGGCTCGCTCCAACAGTGAATCCCGCAAATATAACAACCTTGCGGTCACATCTTCCATGCTCATTACCCAGCTGGTTACTGTGGCCATGGTGGTGTGGGGCGTGTACCGCATATCTGATGGCCTCATGACCATGGGCGCGCTTATCGGCTGCAATATTTTGGTGGGGCGCACCATGGCCCCGCTGCTCCAGATGGCCTCCCTGCTCACCCGTTTGCAAAATTCGCATGTGGCCCTCAAGGCACTGGACATGCTGATGATGCTGCCTTCTGAAAATCAGATGGAAAAAACCTGCATGGATTTTGGCATGCTGCGGCCTTCGTTCGCTCTTGAAGGGGTTTCTTTTGCCTATCCCCGGCAGGAACGTCTGGCTCTGGAGCATGTTTCACTGCGCATTGAGCCGGGTGAACGCGTGGGCATTATCGGACCCATGGGATCGGGCAAAAGCACCCTGTCAAAGCTCCTTATTGGTCTCTATCAGCCCAAGGAAGGGGCGGTGAAGTTTGGCGATGTGGACATCAGGCAGATTCCCAGCATGGAACTGCGTGCCCGCGTGGGCGTGCTGCCGCAGGATGTGGTGCTGTTTTACGGCAGCATTCGCGACAATATTGCCCTTGGGGATCCCACCATCAACGACCACCTCATTCTGCGCGCCGCCTCCCTGGCTGGCGTCACAGACTTTTTGCGCAATAATCCCGCTGGCTTTGCCGCGCAGGTGGGCGAGCAGGGCAAGGCGCTTTCTGGCGGGCAGCGTCAGGCAGTGGCCCTGGCGCGCGCTCTGGTGCGCGACCCTGAGGTGCTCATTCTTGACGAACCCACCAGCAATATGGACACGGATTCAGAAATGCTGCTGCAACAAAGACTGCAATCGGTCATTGGCGGGCGCACCCTTGTTCTTGTGACCCACCGGCTCTCCATGCTGCGTATAGTGGATCGGCTCATTGTCATGGAAGGCGGACAGATCAAACTGGACGGCCCTCGCGACGCAGTGTTGCAAAGTCTGCGCGACCGCTCGAAAAAGAACGTGACCAATGTGCAGCAGGCCGCACCGCAGGAAAAATCTGCTGATGCCGCAACGGGCTGAAGTTTTTGACTTTGCTGAAAAGTTTTGGCTTTTTGTTTTGAAATGACCGCCCAGCGGTTTTTGGAGAAGGGCGCATGCAGTTGCCACAGAAAACTATGGATATGACCGGGGCTGAAAATCAGCCAGAACAGAAAGCAGGGGCGCAATGCGGCACGTCAAAGCCCGATGTGCTCCTGCCCCGAGGTGTGGAGCCTTCGGTCTTTCCGCAGCCGGGCGGCATGCCGGGTATGCCCTTTGGCTCGCATTTTTCACGGCCCAATGTTGACGTGCCGCTGCCAGCCATGCCCGGCAGCGAGAACGTGCATGAATCTGCTGCTGATTCTGGCGCAACCGCCTCGTTTGGGTCAGGTTTGGATGCGGGCGCTGGCCGTTTGCCTGATCTGGACACGTTGATGGCCGATCTGGGTCAGAGTGCCAGCGACATGCAGCCCCTGGGGCTGGATGCTGCCGCCGCCAAAAAGAAAGAACCGAGTAATCTCGAGCTTTTTTTGCGTCAGTTGCTGATGGGCGGGGAGCACGAACAACGCCCGGATAAAAGCTTGCGGCAGTCGTTGCACGAAACTGTAGAAAGAATTTTGGGCAAGGGCGGTCAGCAGGGAGCTGGCGCCATGACGGGCGGGCAGCAGCAGGGCAATCCTGGCCTGTTCGCAGCCATGGACGCGCCCCTGCGCGGCCTGACGCCCGATGATATCCTTTTTGCCAACGAGGTGGACGCGGCCCTCGCCCGGCGGCCCAAGTTCGGCGTGCGCGCGCTGTCCATCAGCGTGGGCGCGTTTTTTCTATGTCTGATCATCTGGGCGGCCGTTGCCAGCG
Organism: Desulfovibrio sp. UIB00; assembly: GCF_022508225.1. Classification (NCBI taxonomy): domain Bacteria; kingdom Pseudomonadati; phylum Thermodesulfobacteriota; class Desulfovibrionia; order Desulfovibrionales; family Desulfovibrionaceae; genus Desulfovibrio; species Desulfovibrio sp. UIB00. Next base: position 5,181 of record NZ_JAETXJ010000005.1, read on the forward strand.
TAGATGAAGTGACCCATGCGGAAGGTTCGGTTGTAGGTTCGCAGCGCACCCAGACCATCCAGAACCTTGAGGGCGGCATCCTGCGCGCAGTGCTTGTGCATGAGGGGCAGATTGTGGACAAGGGGGCGGTGCTGGCGCAACTGGACAATGAGATGGCCGAAAGCGCCTACCGCGACGCTGTAAACAAGGCCATGGAAAACAGCCTCGCCATCATCCGCCTTGAAGCTGAGATCAAGGGGGACAAGCCTGTTTTTCCAGAAAATTTTGACATGTGGGCAGAAAAAGTCATTGGCCGCAGGGTGGAAGCCGGCATGCTGGGGCGCATCCACCAGATCATTCAGGATCAGGAAAATGCATGGCACAGCCGCCGCGAGCAGCTCAACGCGGAAATTGATGTCCTACAGTCCCAGTATGTGCAGCGTCTGCATGATGTGGAAGAACTGACTGCCCGCAAGGTGCAGCTTGACCGCAGCCTCGAGCTTTCCATCGAGCAAAAGAATACGGCCTACGCCCTTGTGCAGCGCAACAATTTTTCCAAGTTGGAATACCTCGGCATGCAGCAAAAGGTTGTGGAATTGCAGGGTCAGATAGATTCCCTTGCCGCCACAATACCCAAGGCCAAGGCCGCAGCGGACGAATCCAAGCAGCGCATAGCATCCCGCAGGGCCGAGCAGGTCGCTGCTGTTACTGACGAAATCAACAAGCGCAGGCAGGAACTCAATTCCCTGCGCGAAAATCTTTCGGCAGGGCGCGACCGCGTAACCCGTACAGAACTGCGCGCTCCTGTGCGCAGCACTGTCAAGCAGATATACATTTCCACAGTGGGCGGCGTGGTCAAACCCGGCGAACCCATCATGGATCTTGTGCCGCTTGACGACACTCTGGTGGTGGAGGCCAAGGTCAAACCGCAAGATGTTGCCTTTCTGCGTCCGGGACAGAATGTCATGGTCAAGGTTTCAGCCTATGATTTCTCCATTTACGGCGGGATTGAAGGCAAGCTTGAATCCATCAGCGCCGATACCATTGAAGATAAAAGAGGCGAGCACTTTTATCTTGTAAAGATCCGCACCCAGAAAAATGCCATTGTCTACCACAACGAGTCTCTTCCCATCATGCCGGGCATGGTGGTGACGGCAGACATTATGATTGGCAAAAAAACCGTGCTGGATTATCTGCTCAAGCCCATTCTCAAGGCTAAGCAGAACGCCCTGCGCGAGCGCTAGGGCGAAAATGCGCTGACAGGCTTTGGCCTTGCCGTAAACCAGTATTTCAAGGGTTAATGATCCGCTGCAGATTTGTTGAGACGCTCCGCCAGATGAAGGAAAATATATGGCACCCCAAGAACTGACTCTCCCAGGCGTAGCCCAGCGCAACCGCAAGGCGGCGCTGACCATGTCGGCACTGTTTGTGCTGGCGCTCTGCCTGATTTTTATTTTTGCACGTTGGTATCTGCATGATTCGCGTGCCCACCTGCTGCGTGAAATGGGGCAGGACATGAACTCGCAGGCCTCGGGCAAGGTGGCCTTGCTCACCGTGTGGTCTGGCACCCTTGCCGGTCAGGTAAATATTTTTGTCACGCAGGATATGCTGCGGCTGTTCGCCGCAGAGGTTGCAAGTGCGGGCGTGTCCGCCACGGATATGTTGCAGATGGCCCGGCAAAGCCAGAATGGGGCCGAAGCGGATACGGCGCCCCTGGCGAGCACTGCCAGCAACAGTGACCCTCTGAAAAAAATTGCCCCGCGTCTTCCGTTGATGGTCAACTATCTCAGAGACTTCATGGAGAAAAACAGTTTCAGCGGCGCGAGCCTGGTTAATACAGACATGCAGATGTACCTCGCCCCTGAGGGCGTGCAGCCGCCAGATGAGGAACAGCGGCCCTATTTGCAGCAGGCCCTGAACAACAAACAGCCCGTTCTTATGCCTGTGCGGCGCGAAAATGGCAGACTTGTCATGGATATGGCCTTTCCCATTTTTGCGCCCCTGTATGTGGATTCAACCGGGGGGAGGGTGGTTTCCCTGCTGCTGGCCACCTACAGCGTCCTGCCTGTAACTGCTGCGGCCACTGGCGAAGCGGGCAATGGCACCCAGTACAATACATTTATTCTTCAATCTTTTGGTGAAAGGCTGCAACGCATAGCACCTACTGAAGTGTCGGGCGTGTCGGATTTGCCCGGCTGGTCGCTGCATGACGAAAAGCTGCCGCTCGGCACACGTATTGATCCCGGCCTGCCGGAAGGCGAGCGCGAGATATACGGGCTTGCCCTGCCCGTGCCCAACCTGCCCTGGCTTGTGGAGCAAACCTTGCCCGTGCGGCGTATTGATGAACGATTTGCCGGCATAAAGCAGAATGTTGTTGTGGCTTCACTGATCATGGCTGCGCTGGTTGGCGGTCTGCTGGCCGCCCTGTGGTGGAGCCTTGTGAGCCGTAACGAGCGCGCCGTGGCGGAGCAGATGCACAAGCTCTATCTGGTGGTCAACCAGCAAAAGCAGATCATGGACGGCGTAAATTCCGCCCTGTCGGCAGGCATTGTGCTCAACGACCTGAACGGCGTCATCCACTACGTCAACCAGAGCTTTGCCCGTTTGTGCGGCAGGGAAAAAGCCACGGAGCTGCGCGGGCTGAAATATTCCGAGCTGGATATGGAACTTGCCCGCAGCCTTGTAACCCATACGCTGGCCGTACACAGGGCGGGTGAACCCTTCAGCTTTGCCGAAGCCCTGCTGGTGGATGGCAAGCTGCGCTATTATCTTACCTCCTGCACTCCGTTTCGGGATGAAAACGGGCGGCTTTCAGGCATGGTCTCCGTATACAGTGACATGACGGATATTGCCGTGGCGCAGCAGCGTTCGCAGCAAATGGTTGCCCAGACCGTCAACGCTTTCGTCAAGGCCATCGAGGCCGTGGATACCTATCTGCGCGGGCAGTCGGCCTTTACCGCGCAGTTGGCGGTTTCTCTGGCCTGCGGGCTTGGCCGCAGCGATGCGGAAACCCTTGCCACCCTGCGCACGGCAGCCAACCTTTCGCATGTGGGCATGATCCAGTTGCCCAAGGATCTGCTCACCAAGACAGGCGCGCTCTCGGCGCAGGAACGGGAATTGCTGCAACAGCATGTGGAATTTGCCCGCGAGGCCCTGGCAGACATAGACTTTGGCCTGCCGGTGCTGGAGGCCATCACCCAGATGTACGAGCGACTGGACGGCAGCGGTTATCCCCTTGCCCTGAATGATGGGGCCATCTGTCTGAACGCCCGGATTCTGGCGGTTGCCAATACCTTCTGCGCGCTTATGCGGCCACGCTCCTACCGTGAGGCGCACAGTACGGAAGATGCCCTGAATATCCTGTCCGAAACTCCGCCCAAGTATGACGCCTCGGTTGTGGGCTCTTTACGGGCTTTTCTGGAGACAGAGCAGGGTATGGCCTTTCTGGAGCATTTGCTTGGCGATCCTCAGCCAAACAGCGCCTAATAGGTACAGGGGTTAACAATGCGCATTCTTTTTTTGAATTCTGTTTTTCCTGGCCGCTTTCGTTCTCTTGCCCAGGCCTTTGGCGCATCCCAGAACAATACCGTGCTGTTTCTTGCAGAAACCGGGCAAAAACTTGCCATTCCCGGTGTGCGGCGGCTGCGTTTGGCGCCGCCTGCGCCCTATGAAAGCGACGACCCGGCAGAAAAGGAAATCGTGACGCGCCTGCGGCGTGGCGCGCGGGCGGGCAATGCCCTGCTGTCGTTGCGGAGAAACGGTTTTGTCCCAGATATCATCTGCGCTGCGGCAAGCATGGGCGGCAGTTTTTACGTGCGCGACATCTTCCCCAAGGCTTTTTATGTGGCTCAGGGCGACTGGTTTTACAACAATGGCGAGAGCCACTGCTTTTTTACGCGTGGCAACCCCCGCCCCCCGGCGGACTTTGCCCCCCTGCGGGTGTGCAATCTGTGGGAATACAACGCGTTGGGCGAATGCCAGCTTGCCGTTACCTCCTCCCTCTGGCAACGCGCCCAGTACCCCCCCGCGCTGCAACGCGACATAAAGGTTGTGCCCAGCGGCATCAACACGCGCTTTTTTATGCCCGGCGAGGAAAAAAAGGATGGCGATGCCGCAGGCGACGGCGTTGCTGATTCCTGGGGATGCGCAAGCAATGAGCTGGTGACCTTTTGCGGCCCCATGCACGACCCCGCGCGCGGCTTTGACCAGTTCCGCAAGTGCCTGCCGCGCCTGCTTGAATTGCGTCCTAACTGCCTTGTGGTGCTGGCCTGGCTTGATATTGCCCAGACCGGGCGCAAACAGGGTGGCGGCTCAGATACGCCAGCCGAATGCACCGAGACCGGCAAGGCCATGCGCCGTGCGGTAGATATTCTGGGCATAGATCAGAGCTTCCGGGCGCGTGTGCACCTGCTTGGCGCGCGTTCGCTCAAGGAATATCGGGCCATGCTGCAACATTCCACCGCTCATGTGTATCTGGCCGCGCCGCATGTGTTTTCCACCGGTTTGCTTGAGGCCATGGCCTGCGGTTCACTGGTTGTGGCATCGGACACGCCGCCTGTGCGCGAAGTGGTACAGGACGGTGTAAACGGCTTTTTGTGCGAATTCTGGGATCATGAAAACATGGCGCAAAAACTGGCTGATGTGCTGGCGCGGGCTCCGCAACTGGGGCATGTACGGCGTAATGCACGGCAAACGGTGCTGCGTTCGTATGATGCGGATGTGCAGACGCGCAGATTTATGGATCTCATCAGCGCAAGCATGAAGGGCAGTGCAGAAGGCTGACATCGGGCCAGCCGGGACGACTTTGCTGCACCGGGCAGTATGCTGCGCGGGTTTGACCGGCTATAGCCTGGCTTATAAGCCCTGCATGGCGAGCCTTGCTTCAAATTCGTGCGAAGGCTCGGGCTTGGCGTAAAAAAAGCCCTGCGCCGTATAGCAGCCCAGCTTCATGATGATGGCAGACTGTTCAGCTGTTTCCACACCTTCGCTAATGACATTCATGCCAAGATCCGAAGCCAGGCGAATGATATTGCCAAGCACGATCTGCGCCCTTTGGCCCGGCAGGTCGCGCTGGATGAAGCTACGGTCAATCTTGAGGCAGTCCGCGTCAAGCATCTGCACAATACCGAGGGACGAATAGCCCGCGCCAAAATCGTCGATGGCCGTTTTGAAGCCCATTTCCTTCAGTTGAACGATCTGTAGCCAGACAGCTTCAGGGTTGTTCATGATGGCGCTTTCGGTGATTTCCACTTCCAGCAGGTGGCGCGGCACGGAATAGCGGTCGGCAATATCCGCAAGCCGCTGGGTAAAGTGGGGGCGGTCAAAATGCAGCCGCGAAAAATTGCAGGAAACCGTATGCAGCGGAAGGTTGCGCGTCTTCCAGCTACGCAGGTTGCGGCAGACCTGCTCAAATACAAAAAAATCAATGGACGTTACAAGGCCGTTGCGTTCAAACATGGGGATAAAACTGCCCGGCAGCAGCATTCCCCGTGAGGGATGATTCCACCGCACCAGCGCCTCGCTGCCGGTAATGGCCCCCGTGCGCATGTCTACCTTGGCCTGATACCACACCTGCATTTCACCGTTGGTCAGGGCGTCTTCCAGCTTGCCGTTCAGTTCATGGCTCAGCAGGGCCTCCTGCCGCATATGCTCATTGTAGAGCACCATGGGAATGCCGGACGAGCGCTTGGCTTCCAGCCGCGCATAGTTGGCCAGATCCAGCATGAGCTGCATGTCCCTTTCCTGCTCCCTGGGTACGCAGTAGGCCCCGTAGACGGTGCGCACCGTGTAGGGCAGTGCCTGACTTCGCCGCCATTCGTCCAGTTCCTTGTCCATTTCGCGGACTCTGCCCGATAGCTGCTCCCATGTATCAAACCGCAGGAGCATGACAAAGAGATCAGAGGATATTCTGGCGCAACACTCTTCTGGCAGAATGTTACGCTGCAAAATTGCCGCATAGGCCTGCAACAGGCTGTCGCCCATGCCAAAACCGAACTGGTCGTTGATTGTCTTGAACTGGCAGATATCGCCGGAAAGCAGCATGTAGTCAGAGGTGACCTGGGTTGTTATGAGGCTGTCGCAGAGCACCTTGAATTTTTCCATGTTGGGCAGGCCGGTCAGTTCATCCTTGTTCATCTGGGCTTCCATGCGGCAGATACGGCTGCACTTGCAGCCCAGGCAGTAGAGCAGAAAAATGATGACGCTCAGGAAAAAGGCAATGAGGCCGCCAACAACCTTGAAGGGACGTTTTTGAATTGAGCAGTTTATGCTCCGGTCAATGCGGGCTGCAAAGGAGTGCTCTTCTTCCGGCGGGTACACCGGCAAGCCTGCCTGATCGTTGAATGGAGAGGACGGTGGAGAGGCTGGTGCATTTGCCGAGGGCCTGTTCTGCGCGGTTGTGGCATCAGCGGCTGTCTGCGTTGGCATCAGGCCCGCAAAAAGGCAGCAGAGCAGAAGGATCAGCAGGGAAAGGCGGAGGCGAAGTGTCTTCATGTGACGTTTTCCCCGGTCTTCCTGGCGTGGGAGTGCTGCCAAAGGTTGTGAATATCTCCATGGTGGAATGGCTGCGGTCATGCACAAACCGGAACCAAGAGCGCCCTTTGCATCCTGCGTCAAAGGAAGCCAACGTAATCAATATAGGGTGCTGCTCGGGAAAAAGTCAAACGCTGCCCGGAAGGGCGGAGTTGTCGCCAAGGCGGAGCCTGAGGCTTCAGGAGATGGAGGACGCTCTGCGCGTTTTGCCCCCCGGCTGGCAATCTGGACGCAATCGGGGCGCAGGTCTGGGCCGGGGGGCAGGGAAGTTAACGTGCTACAGGCAGGCGGCTACCGCCGCCACAAGTCGGTCAATGGGCTCTTCGCGCGCGCCTTCGCCCATGACGCCAACGCGCAGCACCTTGCCAGCAAGGGCGCCAAGGCCGCCAGCCACTTCAATCTTGTGATCCTTGCGCAGGCTGGCGCGCAGGGCATTGGCGTCCACGCCTTCGGGCGGCACAAACAGGTTGACCTGGGGCGCGGCCCCCTCAGTCACATAGGGCTTGAAGCCAAGCTTGCCCATGCCCTGCTTGAGCCTTTCGTGCATGGCCTGATGCCGCGCAAACGAGGCCTCCAGGCCTTCGGCCAGCAGATTGTCCAGGGCCTGATGCAGGCCATAGTACATATTGATGGGGGCAGTATGGTGATAGGTACGGGGTGTGCCTTCCCAGTATTTGCGGATAAGCGGCACATCCAGATACCAGTTGGGTATCTTGGTCTTGCGGCGCGCCATGGCCTCCATGGCAGCCTCGGAAAACGAAGCAGGCGCAAGGCCGGGAGGGGTGGAAAGGCATTTTTGCGAACCGCTGTAAAAAGCGTCGATGCCCCATTCGTCCACGCGCACATCCACGCCGCCCAGACCGGCCACGCTGTCCACCAAAAAGAGTGTATCGCTGTTTTTGACCAGCGCGCCGAGTTCAGCCACAGGGTTGTTCACGCCAGTGGATGTTTCGGCATGCACCACAGCAAGAATCTTGTAATTCTTCTGCGCCAGCTGTTTTTTCACCGCGTCCACAGAGATGGGCGCGCCCCACGCGCATTCCACAGTGTCTACCAGCGCGCCAAGGCGCGAGGCCACTTCAACCATACGCGAGCAGAACAGGCCGTTGTTGACAATAAGCACGTTGTCGCCGTGCTCCACCAGGTTGACAAAGCAGGCTTCCATGCCAGCGGAGCCTGTACCTGAAATGGGAAACGTCACGGCATTGCGTGTTTTGCACACAGCGCGAAGCTGCTCTTGCAGGGCGTCCATAACCTTGATGCAGTCAGGGTCAAGGTGCCCGAGAGTGGGCAGGCTCATGGCCTCAAGCACGTTGGCCGCAACCGGGCTGGGGCCGGGGGCCATCAGAAGCACATGGTCCAGTGTTCCGAAAACCGTGGTCATGACAATCTCCTGGTTTGTGTGGGGGCCTGCGCAGGCAGGCCCATGCCGGGCGCTTGTTGCGACGGCGGATAGAGAACGCTACCACGCATGGAAATGTTTCGGAACCGTCTTGCGGGGGGCTTGTCCGATACTGGACTGACAGAAGAGCCTGCAGGATAAAAACGCATTGTCTTCATCGCCTGCATTGGCTACCTTTGAGAAAAATTCCGGCAGGATGTAAGAATTGGTCGGAACGTGATCGGTTTTCAGCGAACATTCAAAAGGAGCGAATGACAGATGAAACGAATCAGCATTCTCTTTATTGCTGCCGTCTTCTTGGCGGGCTCGGCGTTTTCGGCTTTTGCAGCCGAAAAACTGGTGGTCTACACCTCCATGAAGGAATCTATTATTGGTTCGCTCAAAGAGGCTTTTGTAAAAAAATATCCTGATATCGCTATGGATTATCAGTCTGCTGGCGCGGGCAAGCTCATGGCGAAAATTGCCACCGAGCGTCAGTCGGGCAAGATCATGGCCGACATTATCTGGACAAGTGAAGTGCCGGACTTCTTTAACATGAAGTCCGAGGGCATTCTGGAAAAATACGATTCCCCCGAGCTGAAGAACGTCATCAATCCTTTCCCGGATTTTGACGGCTCGTTCACGGCAATTCGCCTGGGTACGCTTGGCATCGCCTACAACAAACGCCATGTGAAGGAAGCTCCCGCCCAATGGAGCGACATGATGAAGCCCGAATTCAAAAAAGCCTTTGGCATTGCCAATCCGGCGCTTTCCGGCACGTCCTACATGAGCATTCAGTTGCTGGTGGACAAGTTCGGCTGGGAATACATAGAAAATGTCCATAAAAATGGGGCGCGCATGGGCAAGGGGTCCGGTCAGGTCATTGACGACACTGCTTCCGGCGATCTTCTGGCCTGCATCGGCGTAGATTATATCGTGAACGACAAAATCAAGAAGGGCGCAGACCTTGCTCTGGTCTACCCGCCTGAAATGCTGGTGATCCCCAGCCCCGCAGCCATTTTCAAGGGTACCCCCAACCTGGAAGCGGCCAAGAAGTTTGTGGACTTTTTGCTTTCAGAAGAAGGACAGAAGATTCTGGCCGATCAGGGAACCCTGCCCGTGCGCAAGGGCATTGTGCCCCCGGCGGAATTTGGTCTGCCCACCAGTGAAAAGGCCTTTGAACGCGGTATAAAAATTGATTACCAGCATATTTTGAGTGAAAAGGAAGCCACTGTTAAAAAATTTACAGATATTATGATGTCGAAATAGTGACGGAAACGTTACAATTTTGCGTCCTGCTCCCGCGCGGTTACGCCGCGCGGGAGGTCTGAATCAGCCACGGGCGAGCCTGCCGGAGAGAAACCGGCAGGCGCTGTCCGACAGCGCGCACAGCGCAAGCGGGAATTTTCATGGCAGAAATACTTCTTGAAAACATATCAAAATCCTTTGGCGACCATACGGTCCTTAAGGATTTATCTCTTGCGGTGCGGGACGGCGAATGCTTCACCCTCATCGGGCCTTCCGGCTGCGGCAAAACCGTGTTGCTGCGCATCATGGCTGGTTTTGAAACACTGGATGCCGGGCGCATGAGCATTGGCGGCGAAGTGGTGGCGGATGCCGAGAGCGGCACTGCCCTACCGCCCGAGCAGCGCAGCCTTGGCGTTGTGTTTCAGGACTATGCCGTGTGGCCGCACATGACGGTGCGCCAGAACGTGGGCTATCCCCTCAAGATTGCCCGGCGCGATACCGCAGAGGCTGCGGCCCTGGTGCAAAAAAGCATTGACGATGTGAACCTCACCGGCATGGAAGATCGCCTTCCCTCCCAGCTTTCGGGCGGGCAGCAGCAGCGGGTGGCCCTGGCCCGCGCCCTGGTGGCCCAGCCCAGCCTCTTGCTGCTGGATGAGCCGCTGAACAACCTTGATGCCAACCTGCGTGAAGAAATGCGCTTTGAAATCAAAGCGCTGCAAAAAAATCTGGGCGTGACCATCCTGTATGTCACCCACGATCAGGAAATCGCGCTGGCCATATCTGACCGCATGGCCCTGCTGGACGAGCGGGGGGCCATCCGTCAGATAGGTACGCCGGAAGATCTCTTTGCCACCCCGGCAGACGAATTTGTTTTCTCCTTTCTGGGCATGAGCAATTTTTTGCGGGCAACCGTGGACGGCGGAGTAGCGACCATTGACGGGCATGTTTTTCCCCTTGCGCCGCAGGCTGGTCTTGCTGGCGAGGTACGGGTGGGATTTCGTCCGTCAGATGTGCAACTGGGCCGTCAGGGCCAGGGGTTGCGGGCAACGGTGCGCCGCGCCAGCTTTTTGGGCGCGTTCACCGATTATCAGCTTGACGTGTGCGGCCAGCAGGTGCGCACGGCGGTGGATACCCATGAGGCCTTGGCCCGCGACCTCTTGCTGCACGAAGGGGACGAATGCGTCATTAACCTTCGTGGAGCGCATTGGTTCAGCTAGGTTGGATTTTGCAGCAGCGCGCCGCGCAGCGTGCCGGACAATCCGGCTGGCAGGATATGGGGCGCAGGATTACTCCAAATTTGGCGGTCAGGTATGCAAGCAGTCAGACAACAGCGTTCGTGGGGCGTGGCAGAGGTGATTCTGCTCCTCTCCATTGCTATTTTGGTTATCGTGGTCGTGGTGCCGGTGGCGCTCATCTTTTTCAACGCCTTTTTTGTAAACGGGCAGTTCAACGCGGCGGATCTGGTAAAAACCCTCAGCGAGGGCGAAACCTATCAGGCATTGATGAACTCGCTGTTTATCGCCAGCGGCGTAACCCTCTGCGCCACCACCGTGGGGACGTTCTTTGCATGGCTGGTGACGCGCACGGACATTCCTTACAAGGGCTTTATGAAGAGCATGTTTCTTGTACCATTCATGCTGCCCTCGTTTATCGGCGCACTGGCCTGGAAGATGCTGCTCTCGCCGCGCGCGGGCTACATCAACAGGCTCTGGCGCGATGTCACAGGTGCGGAAGATGCCCTGTTCAACATCTTTTCTTACGCGGGCATCATTTCCATTGAAACCATGTATCTTTTCCCCTTTGTGTTCATTCAGGTGTGCGGCGCGCTTGAGCGCATGGATCCCACCCTGGAGGAATCGGCCCGGATTTCGGGCGCAGGCCTGTTTACCATCACCCGCAAGATAACCCTGCCTCTGGTGCTGCCCAGCATCCTCTCGGGCGCGCTGCTCATCATGCTGTATTCCATGGCGCACTTTGGCACCGTGGCTGTGCTTGGCATTGAGGTGGGCATCTACAACATCCCCACGCTGATTTACGAACGCATCCATGAGAGCGCGGGCAGTTTTGCCTCCATCCGTACCGGCACGGTGCTGGCCTCGGTGCTGGTTGTTACGGCAGGCCTGATTATCTGGCTGCAACGCAAGGTGCTGGGGTCTGGCAAATACCAGATCATCGGGGGCAAGAGCTTCCGGCCCATGGAACTCAAGTTGCGCGGTCTGCGCACGCCTCTGTTTGTGTTCTGCCTGCTGTACATAGCCATCACCATTGTGCTGCCCACTGTGACCATCTTTCTTGTGGGCGGGCTTAAAACCTACGGCGTGCCCATCACCTGGGAAAATCTGTCGCTCGACAACTACAAGTACGTGCTTTTTGAGTGGGATCAGACCCAGCAGGCCATCAAGAACAGTATCGGCCTCGGCCTGGCTGCCGCCACCATCACCATGTTTGCGGGCGTCATGATTTCTTACGTCATTGTAAAGATGCAGGTGCGGGGCAAGGGCTTTCTGGAGTTTCTGGGCATGTTGCCTTTTTCCGTGCCCGGCTCGGTCATCGCCCTTGGCGTGATACTGGCCTGGAGCGGACGCTTTGGCGTGAATCTTTACAACACCATCTGGATTATCCTTATCGCCTATATTGCGCGGTATATGGCCTTTTCGCTCAAGGCCAACTCGGCGGCGCTGGAACAGGTGCATGATTCGCTGGTGGAAGCGGCCCGCGCCTGCGGTGCAAGCATGTGGCAGGCCCTGCGCGATGTGGTGCTGCCCCTGGTGCGGCCCGGCATGGTTGCGGCTTTCTTTCTGATCTTCTTGCCTGCGCTGCGCGAACTGACGGTTTCGGTCATGCTGTACGGCACAACCAGCCGTACCATCGGCGTGGCCATCTACACCCTCAATGAAGACGGCGAAACCGTGACCTCGGCGGCTCTGGCCGGCATTGCCCTCATTCTTATCGTGACGGGGCAGAGCATTATCAACCATTTCGCCAAGTCCAGGCAGGCCTGATTATGTCCATTACACTCAGCAATGTTAGCAAGTATTTTGGCAAGGTTAAGGCTGTTTCTTCCCTGAATCTCGAGATCGGCGATGGCGAATGTTTCTCCATGCTCGGGCCTTCGGGCTGCGGCAAAACCACGACCCTGCGCATGGTGGCGGGCTTTGAGGATCTGGACGAGGGCGAAATCAGCGTGAACGGCAAGCTGCTTTCGTCCGGCGCCAAAAAATACTATCTGCCGCCTGAAAAACGAGATTTCGGCATGGTGTTTCAGGCCTTTGCCGTGTGGCCGCACATGAGTGTGTATGAAAACGTGGCCTTTCCGCTGCGCATCAAAAAGATCGGCTCGGCGGAGCTGCACAAACGCACCACCGATGCCTTGCGGCATACCAACCTGCTGGATGTTGCGCAAAAAAGCCCTGCGGATCTTTCCGGCGGTGGCAAGCAGCGCGTGGCTCTTGCCCGGGCGCTGGCCATCAATCCTTCAGTCATGTTGCTGGACGAACCGCTTTCAAGCCTCGATCCTCATCTGCGTGAAGAAATGCGCTTTGAAATCAAGGAGCTGCAAAAGATTTACGGTTTCTCCATCATGTATGTGACTCACGATCAGTCGGAGGCCATGGCGCTTTCTGACCGCATCCTGGTGATGAAGAACGGCGTGGTGCAGCAGGTGGCCTCGCCTCTGGAGGTCTACACCCGGCCCGCCAACCGTTTTGTGTTTAGCTTTATAGGCTTGTCCAACTTTACGGAAATGGCGGTAACGGCAAGCCATATGCAGCTTGACGGCGTAAGTGCCGACTTCCCGGCGGGGTGCGTTCCTGATGCCGCCATTGTGCAGGCCGGGCGCGGCGTGGTTGCCAGCCGCCCCAATGAAATTGATTTCGTGGATGAAGGCGGCGTACCCGGCATTGTGGAACGGCGTACATTCTTGGGCGAACAGCTCGACTATCAGGTGCGTGTGGGCGAGCAGTGCGTGCGGGTGCAGAAAGGGCGGTACGCCCGAGGCCCGCAGGAAGGAGAAAACTGTCGCCTGCATTTTTTGAAACCCCTGTGGTTCCCCCTGGATGCTGCCACCTAGCAGTGTGGTTCGCCTATACACCAGATATATTTGCCTCTGATTATGGCCATGCGTTTTTGAGAAGATGCGCATGGCCGTTTTGCATTCTGGAAACAGTGGCTGGCAGGGAAAGTCCAGATTTGCATCTGCGGCGGCAGAGAAACAGGCGGTGAAAAATTTTTTAACCGACATCCCTTTGACAGATTGTAAGCCAGCAGCGCGGAAATTTGGATGTGTTCCGCAAAAAAATGACACTGTGACAGGTATGTGTCAGAATTTTTTTTTATATCTAGATTTTATTTAACCTGCTTAAATATAGATAGATATGCAATATTGAGCCAAAGTTGCTCTTTTTTGGTAAAAATTTTTGCACGATAGGGCTTGCAAAGTGTTTAGCCCTTCCATATATTCACACCGAAGCGGGAAACCGCTCCATAGGCGTTTGTATGAAACCATAGTCCCAAGCGGGGCAAAAGAAAGGAAGGATAACCATGAAAAAGATCGCTACTCTTCTGTTGGCGGCCGGCCTTGTGTTCGGCGTTGCCACGGGCGCCAGCGCCATCGACTTCAAGGCCAAGGGCCAGTGGATCATGAGCTTTGACTACGGCCAGAACGGCAACTTCACCGGCGGTAACGGCCGCACTGGTTACAACGCGAACCAGGATGAGTTCGAATCCAGCCAGCGTGTGCGCCTGCAGTTGGACGCCGTGGCTTCTGAATCCCTGTCCGGCACCGTGTTCTTCGAAATTGGCCAGCAGTACTGGGGCACCAGCGACTCCGGTCGCGCTAACGGCAACAACGGCGGCGCTCTTGGCGCTGATGGCAACGGTGCCATCAAGGTCAAGAATGCCTACATTGACTGGCTCGTTCCCCAGACCGATCTGAAGGTCCGCATGGGCATTCAGGGCATGGCTCTGCCCAGCTTCACCACCAATGCCAGCTCCGTCCTCAATGATGACGTGGCCGGTATCACCGCTTCTTACCAGTTCAACGACAACGTTGGCGTGAGCGCCTTCTGGGCCCGTCTGTACAACGACAACTACACCAATGGCAACGACCACGGCGGCAACCATAACAACTATATGGACAACTTTGACGCCTTTGGTCTGTTGGTTCCCCTGACCTTTGACGGCGTGAAAGTGACCCCCTGGGCCATGTACGCCTCTGTTGGTCCCAACACCTTCCGTGACGGCAATGGTTCCTTTGACCGTTTGAATAGGACCGACTTTGATCAGGCTTCCCGTGGTAACGTGCGTGCTGGTATGGTGCCTGCTTACGGTGCCATGTATAAGAGCGGCGCCACCTACGGCAAGAAGCTGAACGAATACGGCAATGCCTTCTGGGCTGGCCTGACCGGCGAAGTGACCACGTTTGATCCCTTCCGCATCGCGTGGGATTTCAACTACGGTTCCGTGTCTTATGACGACGGCCACTTCAACCGCGCTGGCTGGTTGGGTTCTTTGCTGTTCGAATACAAGCTTGATTGGGCTACCCCCGGCTTGTATGGTTGGTACGCTTCTGGCGATGACGACAACCCGGCCAATGGTTCCGAGCGCATGCCCACCATCAGCGCCACGGGCAACAACGAATTCTCCAACTATGCTTTCAGCGGCAACCCCTATATTGCCCGTGAAAACACCCTCAGCTCTACCATGACTGGTACCTGGGGTATCGGTGCCCGCTTGAAGGACATGAGCTTCGTTGAAAACCTGAAGCACACGCTGCGCTTGAACGTTATTGGTGGCACCAATAACACCAAGATGGCCAGCTACATCGTCCGTCAGGGTGGCTCCCCCGTCAGCGCTGCTGCCGGCATGGATCCCCTGTACATGACCACCAACGATACCGCCATGGAAATTGGCCTGACCAACTCCTACAAGATGTATGACAACTTCACCATCATGCTGGATGCGGCCTACATCGCCACCTGGCTTGACCAGTCCCGCTCTGTGTGGGGCAACAGCCGCATGAACGGCCGTAGCGACCAGGAACGTGATCCCTGGAACGTTAACGTGAGCTTCGTGTACTCCTTCTAAGAGTACCTAGCCTTATGATTAAAAGGGGAGCCTTCGGGTTCCCCTTTTTTGTTGCCCTGCGTCCAACATGCGTCTGTAAGCCCGCAGTGCTAGTCATGCGGGCTGTCTGCCACTCTTTGAGTCTACCTTGATCTTCTCGCGGTATCCCCCTGCAAAGTGATGCGCTGCATTTTTTTGGTATGGCATTCTATGGATTATGGGTGCTTGCAGCTTGAATGGATGATACCGCTCTGGACATCGTGCAACTGTGCTCAGCATTATTAAACGCCGTGCTCCCGGTAATCCCCCCACCGCATTTCCTCTATTATTTGCACGCGAGCGGCATACGCCCTAACGTGAGGCATCCATGTTGCGTGTCATCATGCGGCGTCATCCCCGGTTGCTGCATTTGTTGAGGCACGATCACAGCCCCGGGGGCATCTGCCCCATCCGTATAATGCCAAAAAGGCGGCGCACCCATTACAAGTGCGCCGCCTTTTGTATGATGGGGCGGAGAGCAAGCTGCCGCCCCTTTGAACTGAGGATTACCCGAAGAAAGCCTTAAGGTCGTCCTGCGGGGTGCTGATGCCGCCGATGCCGAACTGTTCGACCAGCACCTTGGCCACGTTGGGCGAAAGGAAGGCAGGCAGCGTGGGTCCAAGGTGGATGTTCTTCACGCCAAGGGCGAGCAGGGCCAGCAGTACGATAACAGCCTTCTGCTCGTACCATGCAATGTTGTACACGATGGGCAGGTCGTTGATGTCGGCGAGGCCAAACACTTCCTTGAGCTTCAGGGCCACAACGGCCAGGGAGTAGGAGTCGTTGCACTGACCGGCGTCAAGCACGCGGGGGATGCCGCCGATATCGCCGAGGTCAAGCTTGTTGTAGCGGTATTTGGCGCAACCGGCAGTAAGGATGACGGTATCCTTGGGCAGGCCTTCGGCAAATTCGGTGTAGTAGGAGCGGCCCTTGGCGCGGCCATCGCAGCCAGCCATGACCACAAACTTCTTGATGGCGCCAGACTTCACAGCGTCAACGACCTTGTCGGCCAGGGCCAGCACCTGATTGTGCGCAAAGCCGCCCACAATCTCGCCGGTTTCAATTTCCGTGGGTGCGGGGCAGGTCTTGGCGTGGGCGATAATGGCCGAGAAGTCCTTGTGCTCGCCGATTTCACCGGGGATGTGCTTGCAGCCGGGGAAGCCCACAACACCTGTGGTGTACACGCGGTCTTTGTAGCTGTCCTTGGGCGGCACAAGGCAGTTGGTGGTCAGCAGGATGGGGCCGTTGAAGGTGTCAAATTCTTCCTTCTGCTTCCACCACGCATTACCGTAGTTGCCCTTGAAGTGGCTGAATTTTTTGAAAGCAGGGTAGTAGTGGGCGGGCAGCATTTCGGAGTGGGTGTAGACGTCCACGCCTGTGCCCTCGGTCTGCTCAAGCAGCATCTGCAGGTCGCGCAGATCGTGGCCGGAAATCAGGATGCCGGGGTTGGTGCCCACGCCAATGTTGACCTTGGTGATTTCTGGGTTGCCGTAGGTGCCGGTGTTGGCGGCATCCAGCAGGGCCATAACACTCACGCCCTTGTTGCCGGTTTCAAGGGTCAGCGCCACAAGATCGGCCACGGAAAGGCTGTCGTCCAGGGTCTTGGCCAGAGCTTCCTGAAGGAAGTTGTCCACTGCAGGATCATGCTTGCCCAGCACATCGGCATGCTTGGCATAGGCGGCCATACCCTTGAGGCCAAAGGTCACAAGCCAGCGCAGGGAGCGAACATCGTCGTCGCTGGTGGCAAGAACGCCCACAGTGGCAGCCTTGGCAAGCATGGCGGCCTTGTCGTCCGCTTCCCACAGGGCGGCGTCGGCCATGCCGTCGCGCGAGCCAAGCTCGGCCATCAGGGCTTTCTTGGCAGCACAGGTTTTGCGCACGCGCTCGGCGAGCATGTCGTCGTCAAAGTTGGCATTGGTGATGGTGCAGAAAAGGTTGCCCACAACCATTCGGTCGATTTCGTGGTTCACGGTCTTGCCCTGAGCGCGCAGCTTGGTGGCGACCTGCGCAAGGCCCTTGGTCACATATACCAGCACGTCCTGAAGGGCTGCTGTTTCGGGCTTTTTGCCGCATACGCCGATCTGGGTGCAGCCTTTGTTGCCCACGGTTTCCTGGCACTGATAGCAGAACATGGCGTTACTCATGAGATGTCTCCTGATACTCCGCAACGCGGAGGCTGGGGGGTGATCCGCCTACGCGGGGGTCTTGGGGGTAGGAAAAACAACGGTAAGCAGCATCTTGAAGCGCTCTTGCGCGTGTACAGAGTGCGGCTGGCCGGCGGGCATGATAATCACTTCGCCCGCCTGCACGGTATGTGACTGGCCACTGATGGTTACCTGCGCCGAGCCTTCGAGCACGAGAACCATGGCATCGCCCGTGGAGGTGTGGGCGCTGATTTCTTCGTTGGCGTCAAAGGCAAACAGGGTGATGCCCACAGAGGCGTTTTGGATAAGGGTCTTGCTGGCTATCTGGCCAGGCTGGCACTCGACCTGCGCGGCCAGGGGCAGCGCGGCGGCGAATTCAAGGTTCTTGAGAATACGGTCCATGAGGCCCTCCTTGTGTTGACGATTCCGTTCTATCAAGGCTGGGACAATGGTTCTGTAACAAATGTTACGGATGCTCAAGAAAATGAAAATATTTGGGGCGCTGGATAAAAAGAGGGAAAGTATGCAATAACCTGAAATTAATTATAAAAAAGAATAAATTTCAATCAGGCCGGGAAATATTCGCATAAAAAATTCAGTGAGGCTATGTCCGGTACGCGAATGCTTCTACCCTCCATTTGCAGAAGCCCCTCGTCGCGCATGGCGGCGAGCTCGCGTGAAAGTGAGGGGCGGGTTACACCCAGAAAATCAGCCATCTGTTCACGGTTCATTGCCAGTGAAACCATGCCGTCAGGGCGGCGGTGTTCCAGCAGCAGGGCTGCAAGTTTGCGCCGCAAACTGCCTGAAGAAAGCAGTGAAATGCGGCGTGTGAGAAAAAAAGCCTTGTGCGCAAAAATGCCGAGCATGTTACGAATCATGCGTGAATGGACGGAGCAGGCCTTTTCGCAGGTGGCGTAGAAAAACCGGGCGGGTATGCCCAGTACGCGTACAGGCGTTTCCGCCAGGACGCTGCAGCCATAGCTTGGGCGGCCCAAAAAAACATGCACCTCGCCAAACAGGTCGCCCGGGGCGTCAACGCGCGCCATGACTGCGCGTCTGCCTTCGGTTGATTCCCGGCACACGTTCACCGCACCTTCCAGCAGCACATACAGCCTTTCCGGCGGGTCGGATTCTGCAAAAATCAACGCGCCCTTGCCGTGCTGTTCTTCAAATGCGCCACTGCATGCAAGGCACAACCGCGCCTCCTGCCCGCTCATTCCAGAAAACAGGGGGGATGCTTCCAGGGCGCGTTCCATGTATTCCTCTTGTAGATTCTGCATACCTTGTACAACCATAACCCACATCACGTTTGTGACGCAACCGCACGTTTGCACTTTGCGCGCATGAAATAAAAAAAGGGGGCCAAAGCCCCCTTTTTGCCGAATTATATAAAACTTACAGCGATGGCATGCCCAGCAGCAACCGGGCGGAAACCACCACCTGCATGATAACCTGAGTGATGTCCTTGACTGCCTGCATGTTCTTGGATTCCACCTTGGGCAGTACCATCACCTGATCGCCGGGCAGAATATCATCGCCGTTCTGCGACACCGAGCCGTTCTGGTGCAGCACAAGGACCTTGTCGTGGTCTGCGCGGTTGGTGTAACCGCCAGCCCCCTTGATGTAGTCGTCCACATCCTTCTTTTTGCCCCACAGCATGGCCTGCGGCATCATAACCTCGCCGCTCACCAGCACCACGTCGCTCTTGGGCGGGATCACAATGATATCGCCGTCTTCCAGCGAGAGGTCGGCTTTGTCCGGCCCGCCATCAAGCACAACCACGCCTTCCGGTTCCACGCTCTTGGCCCGCTCCACAAATTTGGAGACCATCTCTGCCTCCTTGGCGCGGATGGCCGCTTCATCCGCGCTGGCAGAGGAAGCCGTAAGGGCTGTTTCTTCCAGCCTGCGCAGGGAATCCGCAATGGCTTTTTTCTGCCGGGCGGCAACGCTCTTGCGCTTGATGTACATGGCCTGAAGGTTGGCGCGACCAGGCTCAACGGCAATGAAGTTCTTCACTTCCTGCAGGCGGGCGCCGCGCCGAACGGGAAAACGCGAAGCCCCGCGCACTGCGCCCTGCACCTCAACCATCATGGTATTGCCGGGCGCATCTGCAATAAACTGCACCTGATCGCCGTCTTCAAGCATCAGGTTGCGCAGTTCCTTGAGCGGCAGATAGGTGCTGTAGGGCGCGCCGTTGCGTGTGCCGGAAAGGGCGATGTGCGAGGCGCTGTTCTGAGGTTCCGCCAGTTCAATCAGGGCCGTGCCCGTGGATTTGCCCTTGGGGAATTCAAATTTTGCAGAGGTGCGCACCGCGCCTATGGCCGTGATGGTGGGGCCTTTGTCGCCCACCACAAGCGTGTCGCCTTCCTGCACGCGCACAGCGGGCAACACGCCCTTGCGGGCAAAGGGGTAGAGGTCGAGGCTGGCAACAGCCTTGCCATCGCGCATGAGGCGGATGTCGCGATAACTGCCGCGCATGGGGTCAAGGCCCCCGGCTTTGTCCAGAAAGCTCAGCAAAGGGTCGCCGGGGGTGCCGGTATAACGTCCAGGCCTGGCAACGCCGCCTGTGACAAAAACAGCCACAGGCCGGGCATCCAGCGGTGCCGCGTAAATCTGCGCATCGGCGTGTCCGTTGGCGGCAAGTTTGCTGCGCAGGGCTTCGGTCAGCTTGTCGTAGCCAAGGCCCGCCACAGGTATGGCCCCCACTTCCGGTACGTCCAGATGTCCGTCGGCGGCCACAGTCAGGGTGCTGTCCACCTTGAGGTCGCCGCCCCACAGGCGCAGCACCACCCGGTCGCCAGGTGCGATGATGGAGGCATCCTTTGCGTCCTTGGCGGCGTCCTTGCTCTGCGAAAAATTGCCCTGAAACAGGTTGGCAGCGTAGGGCTGGGGCGCGTTTTCGGCCTTGACCGCAGTGGTCATGGCAAAAAAGATCATCAGAAAAGTAACAATAGTTCTGTGCGACATGGCAGTGTTGATGCAATGGATTCGGGCTTGCATGGCCCCCAGAGGTGGTTCCGCAAACAGGCTGTATGGCCCCAGGGTTCCGTGGTCAATATCCTCGTAACGCCTTGTATCTCCAGTGTCTGAAGGCGCTGAGACATGCTCAGTGCGTGTCGGTTCAACAGGGCTGCGAGGCTGCAACTGCAACAAGGAAAGCGCACGGGCGTGGTATTCGCCGTGCGCTTCCATAAATAATCACATTTGCCCGGTTTAGCCAGAGGCAATGCACCCTTGATCGTTTTTTGCCAAAGGGCATGCTGGCAATACGCCGGAGTCTCAGCCTCGCTACTGCGAAAGACCCTGGCCCCACACGCGGGGGGCCATGTTCCAGCGGCCTTTGTCGTCCTTGCAGATGACAATAACTTCCGCTTCACGCTGGCCTGAAAGCACGGTGCCGCGTTTGCAGTCTTCGCCCTTGGCCGAGGTGAAAAGCTCGTCCAGGCTCACTCGTACCCCCTTGCCAAAATCAGGGTCGTCAACAGTCGCGGTTTCTCCCACTGCGGAGACGATCATGAAGCCAGTGACAGGGCCGGGAGGCGTTTCCGGCTGGGCCGGGGACCCGCCGAAGCCGCACCCGCCGAGCAGCAGAGCCGTAAGAACCGCCAGACCGGAAAGGCCCAGGCGGCCTTTGCCGGGCAGAGCCATCGGCCAATGAGCTGAACGCATTTGCATGGCATTTCCTTTTAATGGCTGCCGTATTCTGGGCAAATACAGCGGCTTTTTTCCTTCCCTCTCGCAAAGAAACGCGCGGCTGTCAATGCCGCACGCGCTTGTGACCTTGGTTGAGTACTCGTTGGGGGGGGCAATAATCACGCTTTTTGCAAAAAACAGGAATTTATCTGTTGATACCATGGTAAGCCAGATGGTTAGCAAAAGCACAATTAATAAATAAGGAATTTTATTTTGCAATTTGTTGTAAGGGTGGTATTTTATGCACAATCTAGAAGTCAGCTTCGGGAGAGGTCATGTCCAAACTGGCAATGAAAACCATCCATGTGCATGACGCCGTGGGCAGTATTTTGTGTCACGACATCACCAGGATTATTCCTGGTGAAAGCAAGGGGCCTGTTTTTCGCAAAGGCCATGTTGTGCGGGAAGAAGACGTTGAGGTGCTGTTGCAGGTTGGCAAAGAGCATCTTTATGTTTTTGAATCCCTGCCCGGCATGGTTCACGAAAACGATGCCGCCGCGCGTGTTATTTCTGCCGTTTCCGGCGGCAACCTGACATGCACGGAGCCCAAGGAAGGGCGTATCGACCTCAAGGCCGCCTGTGACGGGCTGCTGCGTGTGGATGTGCCTGTTCTCAACCGTATAAACAGCCTTGGCGAAATTTCTGTCGCAACTATCCACTCCATGCAGCACGTGACGAAGGGGCGCTCGGTAGCGGGAGCCCGCGTGGTGCCGTTGATGATTGAGGATGAAAAATTGCGGCAGCTAGAATCTTTCGTCGATGGGCCGGTCGTTGAAGTTCTGCCTCTGCGTCGCGCCAGGGTTGGCGTGGTCACAACGGGCAGCGAAGTATTTTACGGGCGCATTCAGGATGCCTTTGGCCCTGTGCTGCGCAAAAAGTTTGCCGCTCTTGGCAGCACGGTGGTGGGGCAGACCCTCACCAGCGATGAAGTGCCCATGACTGCCGGAGCAATCAGGGATTTTCTCGAACAGGGCGCTGACTTTATTGTGGTAACAGGCGGAATGTCTGTTGACCCGGACGACCGCACGCCAACTGCCATCCGCGCTTCCGGAGCGGAGGTGGTCAGCTATGGCGCGCCTGTGTATCCGGGGGCCATGTTCCTTCTGGCCTATGCCCAGGGGGCGGCAGGACGGGTGCCCGTGTTGGGGCTGCCCGGATGCGTCATGTACCACAAGGCCAGCATTTTTGATCTCGTTGTGCCGCGCCTGCTGGCCGGCATTGAGGTAACGGCAGCTGATGTGGCGGCATTGGGGCACGGGGGCTTTTGCTCCCAGTGTGAAGAATGCCGCTATCCGATCTGTCCGTTCGGGAAATAGGAGGCGGAAATCTGACCCCGGGCGCGGATTTACCGCGCAGGCATATACCTTTGTTCATCATTAAAAGGAGTCGCGCATGGAAACAAAAACCCTTGTGATTAACGGCATTCCCCGGCGCTTGCTGGCTAACCCCGACGATATGCTTGTGGACGTGCTGCGCGATCAGTTGCAGCTCACCAGTGTCAAAGTTGGTTGCGGCAAGGGTCAGTGCGGTGCCTGCACGGTGATCCTTGACGGCAAAGTTGTACGCGCCTGCGTGGTCAAAATGAGCCGCGTGGCGGAAAACGCCGCCGTAACCACGCTGGAAGGCGTGGGTACCCCCGACCATCTGCATCCGCTCCAGCATTCCTGGATTTACCACGGCGCGGCCCAGTGCGGTTTCTGTACCCCCGGTTTCATCGTTTCGGCCAAGGCCCTGCTTGATTCCAATCCCAATCCCAGCCGTGAAGACGTGCGCGACTGGTTCCAGAAAAATCACAACGTCTGCCGCTGTACGGGCTACAAGCCCCTGGTGGACGCGGTCATGGACGCCGCCGCCCTCATGCGCGGTGATAAAACGCTGGACGACGTTACCTTCAAGATGCCTGCCGATGGCCGCATCTGGGGTTCCACCATGCCCCGTCCTTCTGCCGTCGCCAAGGTGACGGGCACTGCCGAATTCGGCGCGGACGCGGCGCACCGCCTGCCCGCCAACACCCTGCACCTCGCCATTGCCCAGGCCAAGGTATCTCATGCCAACATCAAGGGCATAGACACCTCTGAAGCCGAAAAAATGCCCGGCGTGTACAAGGTTCTGACCCACAAGGACGTGAAGGGCAGGAACCGCATCACCGGCCTGATCACCTTCCCCACCAACAAGGGCGATGGCTGGGAACGTCCTATCCTTAACGATACCAAAATCTTCCAATACGGCGATGCGCTGGCCATTGTCTGCGCTGACTCCGAATGCAACGCCCGCGCTGCGGCTGAAAAGGTCAAGTTTGACCTTGAGCTGCTGCCCGAATACATGAGCGCCCCCGAGGCCATGGCCCCGGACGCCATCGAAATCCACCCCGGCACCCCCAACATCTACTACGACCAGCTTGAGGAAAAAGGCGCGGATACCGCTCCCTTCTTCAATGATCCGGCAAACGTCATCGCGGAAGGCGATTACTACACCCAGCGCCAGCCCCACCTGCCAATCGAACCCGACGTGGGCTACGGCTATGTGAACGACAAGGGCCAGGTGGTTCTCCACTCCAAGTCCGTTGCCATTCATCTGCACGCGCTGATGATCGCCCCCGGCCTCGGCCTGGAATTCCCCAAGGATCTCGTGCTGGTGCAGAACACCACCGGCGGCACCTTTGGCTATAAGTTCAGCCCCACCATGGAAGCCCTTGTGGGCGTGGCCGTTATGGCTACCGGCCGTCCCTGCCACCTGCGTTACAACTACGAACAGCAGCAGAACTACACCGGCAAGCGTTCGCCCTTCTGGACGACCGTGCGCTTTGCCGCCAACAAGCAGGGCAAGATTCTTGCCATGGAAACGGACTGGAGCGTTGACCACGGCCCCTACTCCGAATTCGGCGATCTGCTCACCCTGCGCGGCGCGCAGTATATCGGCGCTGGTTACGGCATTGCCAACATTCGCGGCAAGGGCCGCACCGTTGCCACCAACCACTGCTGGGGTGCGGCTTTCCGCGGCTACGGCGCGCCGGAAACCGAATTCCCCTCCGAAGTGCTCATGGACGAACTGGCTGAAAAGCTGGGCATGGATCCCTTCGACATCCGCGAGCTGAACTGCTACCGCGAAGGCGATACCAACCCCTCCGGTCAGGTGCCTGAAGTCATGAGCCTGCCCGAAATGTTCCAGAAAATGCGCCCCTACTACGAAGAAGCCAAAAAGACCGTTAAGGCCAAGTCCACCGCCGAAGTCAAACGCGGCGTGGGTATTGCCCTTGGCGTGTATGGCGCGGGCCTTGACGGGCCGGACACCTCCGAAGCCTGGGCCGAACTGAACCCCGACGGCAGCGTCACTGTGGGCAACTCGTGGGAAGACCACGGCCAGGGCGCTGACTCCGGCACTCTGGGCACCGCCCATGAAGCGCTGCGTCCTCTGGGCATCAAGCCTGAAAACATCCATCTGGTCATGAACGACACCAGCAAGACCCCCAATTCCGGCCCTGCTGGCGGTTCGCGCTCCCAGGTTGTCACCGGCAACGCCACCCGCGTGGCCTGCGAAATGCTTATTGAAGGCATGCGCAAGCCCACCGGCGGCGGCTTCTTCACCTATGAGGAAATGAAGGCCGAAGGCCGCCCCGTGCACTATGACGGCAAGTGGTCTGCTCCGGCCAAGGACTGCGATGCCAAGGGCCAGGGCGAACCCTTTGCCTGCTACATGTACGGTCTGTTCCTTGCCGAAGTGGCCGTTGAGGTCGCAACCGGCAAGACCACGGTTGAAAAGCTTGTGTGCGTGGCTGACATCGGCACCCTGTGCAACAAGCTGGTGGTTGACGGTCAGATCTACGGCGGCTTGGCGCAGGGCGTTGGCCTTGCCCTGACCGAAGACTACGAAGACCTGAAGAAGCACAGCACCCTTGCTGGCGCGGGCGTGCCCACCATCAAGATGATTCCTGACGACATGGAAATCGTCTATGTGCAGACCCCCCGCAAGGCTGGCCCCTTCGGCGCTTCCGGCGTGGGCGAAATGCCCCTTACCGCGCCGCACCCTGCCATCATCAACGCCATCTACAATGCTTGCGGCGCGCGTGTGCGCCACTTGCCCGCCCGCCCCGAAAAGGTGTTGGCGGCCATGCCCAAGTAGCGTAAGATTGCGGTAAACATCTGGAGACACTGGGGAGAATCCTGATTGAAAAGGGGTTCTCCCCATATCCCAGCCCCATGTTTATTCGTCAGGTTTACCGCGCGCCGGGCCATGAGCGCCGTAACGGTGTGCAATGTTTTTGCAGCGGGGCTTTCGGGGGTATCTCTGAAAGCTCCGTTTGTATTTTCGGCGGCAACCTGCGCCGCCTGCCCCTTGCAGCAGCGCCTGTCTGCACCAAGCCAGCGAGAACAATCGCCATGATGGATCAACAACGTCTGCACGAAATAGAGTCGCACTGCACACAGGAAAGCCCGCCCCGTTGCCGGGTGGCCTGTCCTTTTGATCTAGATGTGCGCGCCTTCATGGCCCGCATGGCTGAGGGCAAGCAGGGGGAGGCCCGCAAGGTGCTTGAGCGGCATTTGCCCCTGCCCGGCATCATTGCCCGCATTTGCGATCATCCCTGTGAAAACTCCTGTCTGCGGCAGGATCTGGGCGGCAGCCTCGCCATGCATGGGCTTGAACTCTCGTGCATGCTTGCGGTGGGTACGCAGACCCGTATGCTGCCTTTGCCGCCCAAAAAATTCCGCATGGCCGTCATGGGTGCCGGGCTTGCCGGGCTCACGGCAGCCTGGGATCTGTCGCGCAAGGCTTACCCCGTTACAGTCTTTCACTCTGGCGCGCCGGGTGAATTTTTGCTGGCAGCGCATCCCGCACTGGCGGCAGACAATACGGCGGGCATTGCCAAGGATTTTCTGGCCGAAGACATGGAAGCTCTTGGCCGCCAGAAGGTCAGTTTTACTCAGGCAACGCTTGATGCCGCGCTGCTGGAAAAGCTGGCGGCGGAGTATGACGCCGTACTGGTGGATGCTGATGCCGTGCAGCAGCTTGCCCCCGGTCTTGCACCAGACGAAGCGCTGGTGGAGGCGGAAACCCTGCTCTGGCGCGACAATATCTGCTGCGCTGGCTGGCGAAGCCGCACTCCCACAGGTCACGCTTTCGCCTCACCTTCGCGTCAGGCGGGGCAGGGGCGGCATGCCGCCCAGACAATGGAGCGCGTGACCAGCGGCGTTTCCCTCACAGCAGCGCGGGACAAATCTCAGGGGCCGCTGCACACCGATGTGACAGGTATTGCGCCCGTGCCGCGCGTGGAACCAGCCGCGCAGGCTGTTTGCGGCGAGCCGCTCTATTCGGCGGAGGAATCCGCGCGCGAGGCGGAGCGCTGCCTGCAATGCCAGTGTATGATCTGTGTGCGCGAATGCGTATATTTGCAGAAATACAAGGGTTATCCGCGCCTCTACGCACGTCAGGTCAATAACAACGCGTCCATCGTCAAGGGCCTGCACACGGCCAATGCCCTCATCAATGGCTGCGCCCTGTGCGGTCAGTGCGAGGAGCTGTGCCCGGAGAATTTTTCCATGGCCGAGCTGTGCCTCTCCGCACGGGAAGACATGGTGGAACGCGGCTTTATGCCGCCCACGGCCCACGAGTTTGCGCTTGAGGATATGGAAAGCGCCTCCGGGCCGGAATGCGCCCTTGTGCTGCCGCCCTTGTCGCCAGCCGCAGAATCCCAGGGCGCTGACGCGAGTCAGGCGGTGGGCGAGCAGTGGCTGTTCTTCCCCGGCTGTCAGTTGGCTGCGGCCCGCGTGGAACAAACGGCGGCGCTTTATGATCTGCTGCGCGAAAAATTTGGCAACGGCCTGAAATCCGGCGTGGGCATCATGCTTTCCTGCTGCGGCATCCCAGCGCGCTGGGCCGGAAGAACCACCCTGTTCAAGGAGCATACGGACAAACTGCGCACCGCCTGGGAGGGTCTAGGCAAGCCGCGCATCATGGCGGCCTGTTCCTCCTGCATTGCGGCCCTGCGGGAGGCTCTGCCGGAAGCGCAGACCGTTTCCGTGTGGGAGGTGCTGGACGGCTTGCCGTTTGAAGCCCCCATTGCTGGTAATTCCCTGCCCTCGGTATTTTCCATTCAGGATCCCTGCACCGCCCGGCACGATGCGGCCTGGCTTGCCGCTGTGCGCAGTCTGGCTGACAAATGCGGGGCAAAAATTGAAGAACCGCGCCTTTCCGGCGCATCTACAGCCTGTTGCGGCTACGGCGGCCTTGTGTGGTGCGCCCAGCCGGAAACAGCGCGAGCCATGAGCGATCACCGGGCCGCCCAGCTTGAGCACCCCGGCCTTGCCTCGTGCATCATGTGCCGTGACCGCATGGCGGCCAGCGGCAAGGAGTGCTGGCATCTGCTTGATCTGTTGCTGCCAGCGTCAGGCAAGGCTCAGTCCGGCGCGGCTCAAGGGCCGGGCCTTTCGGCGCGTCGCGCCAACAGGGCTGCCTTGCGCCGTAAACTGCTGGAAAAATATGGCAGCGCCGCCGGGCAACAGGCCCTGCTTGCAGACACGCCCGAGCCGGCCGGAAAGGGCAGGGTGCTGGTGGCGGCGGATGTGTTGGCGCGGCTGGAAGAGCGGCATATTCTGCTTTCAGACGTGGAAGGGGCCGTTGTGGGGGCCGAGGCCAGTGGGCACTGGTTCGAGAATCTGGATGACGGGCATCGTCTTGGCTCGTGGCGGCCCAGAAAGGTGACTTTCTGGGTGGAATACGAAGCGCAGGGCGAGGTCTTTGTCCTGCACGATGCGTGGTGCCACCGGATGGTGGTGCCGGGTTCCGGCGGTCAGGAAGCTGCGGATGTCATCAACAGCCACCAGTGCTGCACCGATGGGCAGCGTCCCAACATGTTGGGTGCGCAAAATGGCGGGCAGAGAGGTGAACAGTCATGAGCATGGGGCCAAACTACGGGCCGGACGGCGGCCAGTGGGTGTGCGGGCGTTGCCGCGTTGCCCTTGAGCAGGTGAAGGTTCCTGTTTTTTATCTCAACAGCGCCTTTGACGTGTTTTTGCCGCGCTGCCCCAAGTGCGGGCTGACGCAGGTGCCCAAATCTCTTGCCGAAGGCAAGATGCTTGAAGTGGAAGCTCTGCTGGAAGATAAATGAACGCACTGTGGGAAAGACCGGACTTTCGCCGCGCGGCTGGTGACGCATGGCGTCCCGGCGGCGTGGAACTGACGCGTCGAGCGCTTGCGTGGTGCGCTTCTGCGGGCCTGCTCGCGCCCGGCGGGCTGGTTTTTGACCTTGGCAGCGGGGCAGGGGCGACATTGCGCCTGCTCACGCAGATGGGCTACCGTGCCGTGGGGCTGGACAAACACGCTGAGGCCGGACTTCCTGTGGATGCAGCCCCTTCTGCTGACGTCCACATTGTGCGGGCCGATCTTGAGCGCCCGCCGCTGACCGCAGACTCCTGCGACTGCATAGTGTGCGAATGTGTTCTTTCCCTGTTGCACAATCCCCTTGCGGCCTTGCGTGCCGCCTGCCGCGCCCTGCGCCCCGGCGGGGTGATGGTGGTCAGCGACCTCATGTTGCGGCCAGGGTATGAACGCCCCGGCAGCACCGGCTGCTCTGGTGCAGGCTCTTCCCGCTCCCGTTGTTCCTGTTCCGGTCACGCAAGCGCAGTACAATCGAACTCGTCCCAATCCATCCCGCCGACAACAGCGACAGCTGAGCCACTCCCGGAAAAATACGCCGCACCGGGTTCATCGTGCCTTGCGGGTGCGCGGCCTGAATCTGCGTGGCGTGGGCTTATGGAAGCGGCTGGCTTGCGTCTGCTGCATTATGAGGACAACAGCCGCGCTCTGGTGGAGCTGGCTGCCCGCATGATCTGGTACGGCGACGACGCAACCCGGCCCGTTCAAGGGTGCAAGTGCGGGGGAACCGCCCCCGGCAAAAGCTGGCGCGCCTACGGATACGGCCTTTGGATTGCCCGAAAGGAGACCCCATGAATCCCATGATGATGGAATTATTGCCCCTGGTGCATCAGGGCTATTGTTGCAGCCAGTTGCTGCTCCTGCTCATGTTGCAGGCTCAGGACAGGCAGAACCCCGGCGTTGTGCGCGCCGCGCAGGGCCTGTGTCACGGCATCGGTCAATCGGACGGCCCTTGTGGCCTTTTGACCGGCGGGGCCTGCGCACTGGCTCTGGTCGCGGGTAAGGGGGCGGAAGATGAAATCCCGCATCCCATGCTCACCCCCCTGCTCAATGACTACGCCACATGGTTTTATGACCGCACGGAAGCTTACGGCGGTCAGCGTTGCGGGCAGATTGCGGCTGGGCTCGGCGCGACTTCCGGTGCTGCGGGCGAGCAGCCAAATCCTGTGGCCTGCGGCGACTTGCTAGCGGAATGCTGGGGAAAAATCATGGAACTGGTTCAGAGTTACGAGCTGGATCTGACGGAAAAGGCATGACCTTACGCCGCACCCAGAGCCTTTGCCCCGTGTGTCTGCGCCGGGTAGAGGCCACCTATGAACGTTCGGTCAAGGATGCCCTTACGGTTGTGCTGCGCAAAACCTGCCCGGATCACGGCACGTTTAGTGTCCCCGTATGGCGAGAGGCCAAGCCCGGTGCGGTTGCCACGCCGCCCTTTGCAGCATGGTCGCGGCCCAAAAGCCCCTCCTACCCGGCCAACCCGCATACGCCCATCCGCGATGGCTGCCCCTTTGACTGCGGCCTTTGCCCTGCCCACGCCCAACATACCTGCACGGGCCTGTTTGAGGTCACCATGCGCTGCGACATGTCCTGCCCCGTGTGCTATGCTTCTGCTGGTTCCATCTCGAACCAATATTCCGGCGAGGCGGCAGACGTTCCGTTCAGTGTGATTGCGGCGCAGATGGACACCCTCAAGGGAGCGTCCGGCCCCTGCAACGTGCAGATATCCGGAGGAGAGCCGACCATGCGCCATGACCTGCCGCAGATCATCACACTTGCGCGGCAACGCGGCTTTGGGCTGGTGCAGATCAATACTAACGGACTGCGTTTGTCGCGCGAGCAGGGCTATGCCCGCGTGCTGCGCGAGGCGGGGCTTGATTCTGTCTATCTGCAATGGGACGGCGTGTGCGAAAGCAGTTTTACAAGCCTTCGGGGCAGGGAATGCCTTGATTTCAAGCGCCGCGCCGTGCGCAACTGTGCAGAGGCTGGGCTTGGCGTGGTGCTGGTGGCAACTCTCGTGCGAGGCGTCAACGATGGCGAACTCGGCGATCTGCTGCGCATGGCGTTGGAGCTTGGCCCGGCGGTGCGGGGGCTGCACATGCAGCCAGCCGCATTTTTTGGCCGCTACCCCTGGCGGCTGGAGGAAGCCCCGCGCCTGACCCTGCCCGAAGTCATGGCAGCACTGGCCCATCAGGCACCGGAAATGGTCAGCCCTAGCCACCTGCACCCGCCTGGATGTGAAAACGAGCTGTGTTCCTTCAGTGCCGTGTACCGTCGGGTGCAAAAAAACGGTGTACCTTCGCTGGAATGGCTGGCCGATGCGGGGCAGTCGTGCTGCTCGCCAGCACCGAAGGCCGCTGGCGCGGAAGTGCCGCCATCAGCGGAGGACGGCGCGCGCAAGGCCAAGCAGTTTGTGGCCCTGCACTGGAAGGGCGGCACCGACGGCGGGGAATCTGCCTGCGCCTGTGGGGGCGCATCTGGCTCTGACGCTGGCAGCGCAGGCAGCAAGGCCAGTGCGGACGGCTTCAGCCGATTTCTGGCTCAGGCTGGGGCAGAGCAGCGTTTCACACTTTCGGCCATGGCCTTTCAGGATGCCCTGAGCCTCGACCTTGACCGTGTACGCGGCTGCTGCATCCATGTGGTGCGGCCTGACGGGCGCATGATTCCGTTCTGCTTGCATAACCTCACTGCCAGTGATGGCACGCGCCTGTATGGTGACGCATAGTGACAGATACCGCGAATCAACCTTCCATAACGGGTTTCGGCTCCTGCCCGCTTGATCGCTGGCTGGCCCGCCAGTGCGGGGCACGTAGCGCCGGGGAACTGCCCGGCAAGCTGGCGATTGCGCAAGCGGCCCTGCTGCGCAGCACCTTGCGGCAGGCCGTGCATGGGGCGTTTTATGCCAGGCATTTGCGGGAGTGCGATCTGGATATAACCAGTGTGGATGATCTGGAGCGCCTGCCCTTCACCACAGCGGAAGACCTGCGCAACTGGGGGGATTTTTTGTGCGTTTCGCAGGGGGATGTGCAGCGTATGGTCACGCTGCACACGTCAGGCACCACGGGGCAACCCAAGCGGCTTGCCTTTACTGATGCGGATTTGGCCCGCACGCGCGATTTTTTTTCCGTGGGCATGAGCCAGCTTGTGGGCGCAGGGCAGCGGCTGGCAGTGCTGTTGCCCGGTGCGGAACGGCCTGACGGCGTGGCCGACCTGCTGCGACAGGCCTTGGGCGCGGCGGGTGTGGATGTGCTGGCTCCACCGCCGGAAGTCCACGCGACCCCATCGCCAGATGCTGACCCTTGCGCGGAGCCGGGCAAAGCTCTTGCCCAGTGGCTGGAGCAGACAAAGCCCCATTGCCTTGTGGCCGCGCCCGCGCAACTGGCCCTTTTGCTGAAACATTTCCCCGAACGGGGGCCGCAGGGGCTTGCGGGCGTACTCACCAGCGCTGAGCCGCTGGACGATGCGCTTGGTCTGGCCTTGCGCCGGGCGTGGCAATGCGAGATTCTGGATCACTACGGCCTCACCGAAACCGCCTACGGTTGCGCGGTGGAATGCCCCGCACATCAGGGTTTTCACGTGCGCGAACTGGACGTTCTGATAGAAATAGTAGATATTTCAGGGCGTAAAGTGTTGGCCCAAGGCGAGGAGGGCGAGGTCGTCATTACCACGCTTCAACGACAGGCCATGCCCTTGGTGCGATATCGAACTGGTGATGTGGCCTGTCTGCTGCCAGCCCCTTGCGCCTGCGGCAGCCCCTTGCGCAGGCTCGGCCCTGTGCGTGGCCGCATTGAACGCAAAAGCGGGCAGCCGCCGCGCATCGTGCGCCCGGCCAAGGGGCGGGGTGTTTAGCGTCTGATGCCATGCCCAACAATGGGTATTTGTATCTGGCTCCACACAGTGATTGTTTTCAGCGCAACAAAGCGAAGAAGAAAGCACATGAAACCAGCCGTTTTGATTCTTGCCGCAGGCATGGCCTCGCGCATGGGGGCAGCCAAGGCACTGCTTTCCCTGCCCTCGCTGCCAGAAGGCGGGCGCTGCTCCGCCCTGAGGGGGCTGGTCAGTCTGTACCATACCCTTGGTGTGGAAGATGTGGTGATCATCAGCGGCTTCCATGCCGAAATTGTGGAAGCAGAGGCTCTGGCGCTGGGGCTGACCCCAGTGCGCAATCCCGACCCGCAGCGGGGCATGTTTTCATCTGTGCAGACAGGCGTGGAAGCTCTGGTGAAGGGCGGTTTTAACGGGCAATTTTTTGTGCAGCCTGTGGATGTACCGCTGGTGCGGCCCCTGACCATCAAGGCATTGCTTGATGCCGCAGGGCAGGAAGAGGCCAACCAGGCGGCAGAGCTGGCTGTGAGCGGCAAGGCCGCGTCCATGCCGGTGCTTGTGCCGACATTTGACGGACAGGAGGGGCATCCTCCCCTGATTCCCATGAGCTTGGCCCCGCATATTCTGGCGCACCAGGGGCAAAACGGGCTGCGCGGGGCGCTGGAAGGCGCGCCTTTGCGGCATGTGCCTGTGGCTGACGCCCTGATTCTGGAAGATATGGACACCCCAGACGACTATGCGCGCCTGCGGGTGCTGGCTAGTGAGCGGCATACTTTGTCGCCCGTTGAGGCGGAATGCTTGCTGCGTATGTGCAACGTGCCGGAAAAAGGCTTGCGTCACGCGCGGGCAGTGGGGGCTGTGGCCTGTTGCCTGGCCGAGGCTCTCGCGCACGTGCGTGAGGCCGCAGGCTATGATGCCGGGGTGGATCCCCGCCTGGCGCTGGCTGGTGGGTTGCTGCACGATATCTGCAAAGGCCAGCCCAGGCATGAGGCTGCTGCTGGGGAATTTTTACGGCGGCTGGAATTGCCGGAGATGGCGCGTCTGGTGCAGGATCACCGTGATCTGTCCTTGCCGGAGGACGAGCCGGTCACAGAGCGCGAGCTGGTCTATTTGGCCGACAAATACTGTTACGGCGGCAACTTTGTGCCTGTGCAGCGGCGCTTTGGCCTCAAACTGGAGGCTTATGCCCAGGATGCCCCGGCCTGCGAGGCCATCCGGGGGCGGCTTGGTCGCGTCAAGGCTTTGGAAGAGCGCATTGCCCGCGAAATAGGCAAAGAACCCGCCTTGGTGGCGGAACGCGCCCTTGTGCGTAATTGCAATGCTGCGCGCGGCAATGTTGCCCGGCGTGAGGTTGCATGAGCGGCATCTGGCTGGTGCGGCACGGCATGTTGCCGCCCAATCCAGAGCGGCGCATGGTCGGCGCGAGGGATATTCCTTTAAGTGATGCGGGCCGGGAGCAGATACGGCTTTTGGCGAAGCAGTTCATGCCAGCGGTGCAGGGCGCGCTTGGCGCGGTCATCTGCTCGGATCTTGACCGCTGCCGTGAGACTGCCGCCATCCTGATGGAGGCAGTGCCGCAGGGGCGGCCCCCCTTGCATGTGGAGCCCGGTCTGCGCGAGATTGATCTTGGCCTCTGGCAGGGCATGACCAAGGCGGAAATTGAGCGCGCGTGGCCCGGCGCATATGCCGCACGCGGGCAGGATATGGCGCATTTTTGCCCCCCGCAGGGTGAAAGTTTCATGCAGGCGCAGCGCCGCGCCCTGGCGGCTGTGGCGCGCTGGCGCAGGCACTACCCCGGTGCAACCCTGCTCATGGTTTCGCATGCGGGTATTCTGGGCAGCTTGCTGGCCCACTACCTTGCCCTGCCGCTCAGGGATGTGCTACGCATACCCCAATACTACGGCTGCCGCGCCTTTGTGCCGGAATGGTAGCCCGCCCACAGCCGCAACCTGTACGCGCTGGCAGCACTCCCTTTTGCCTCAGATCCAGGCCGTGGGATTGTACACGCGGATGTGCAGCTTAATGTAACGGTCTGTGAGCACCTCTGCGGGCAGATTCAGGGCGATATGCTCCTGCTCGTGCTGGCTGAATTTCGCCAGCCAGTCCGCCGCTTCGCGGCCCAGCTCAGCCATGCGTGCCAGCGGTGTAAAGAGCGACGCCGGGCAAATCTGATAAAGATACATCTCGCCCGCGTTCAGCACAAAAGGAAAAAGCCCGCAGGCCACAGGCCGTTCAGGCCGGGGCAGACGGCAACCCTGATTGGTGCACGAGCGGCAACCCCGGCCGTCCATAAAGGCCGTATCCTTGTTGAGCAGATAAAAGTCGTTGGCAAGGCCGGGGCGCAACTGCTCGGGCAGCAGGCCCATGGGAAAAAGCTCGTTGGAATCCTGCGGGCCGCAGCAATAGCGGCAATCGCGGCAATAGCCGTTTTGCAGCCATCCTTCGCGCCAGCTGACGGCACGGCGACGGGGAAAGACCTTCTGCCAGTGCGACAGGTAGTCCCAAAAACCTTTGCTCATACGTTCTCCTGAAAGCAGCTATCCGGCCCTACATCAACTTGTGTGCAGCAACACCATGCCGCAGACAAGCAGGGCGATGCCCGCAAATGCGCTAGGGTTGAGCTTTTGGCGCAGCAGCAGCCATCCGCCAAGGGATGTGCCAAGTACGCCAAAACCGCCCCACATGGCGTAAGCCACGGCCAAATCCATATGATGAACTGCCAGTGAAAGGCAATAGAAAGCCAGCCCCACCAGCGCAAGGGCCAGCAGGCCCACGGCGCGGCGGCGGAAGCTGTCGGAGCGCACGAGCAGCATATTGGCGGTCACGTCCAGGGCGGCAGCCAGCAAAACCAGCGGCAGGGCGGCGTTCTGGAACAGGCTTGAAATATCCATCATCTGTTCCCTCCTGCGGCCAGGCCGTTATTCAGGGCGGACGCTTCTGCGCGCTGCTTGCGGGCTTCAGCCTTGTTGCTGGCCGTGGGGGAGTCCTCGCGGCTGGGCTTGGGTGCCCCGTGCCCGGTACCATAGTTGACCAGCAAAGCACCAGACAGCACGCAGGCCAGACCCAGCGCGCGGCGCAAGGTCAGGGCTTCGTTCAGAAAAAGCACGCTGCCCAGGGTGATGCAGGTCAGGCCCAACCCCTCCCAGAAGGCAAAGGTCACGCCAACGGGAATGCCCGTAAC
The DNA here is from genome assembly GCF_022508225.1 of Desulfovibrio sp. UIB00. NCBI lineage: Bacteria > Pseudomonadati > Thermodesulfobacteriota > Desulfovibrionia > Desulfovibrionales > Desulfovibrionaceae > Desulfovibrio > Desulfovibrio sp. UIB00. The sequence goes on from NZ_JAETXJ010000005.1 coordinate 40,411, forward strand.
GGCCTTGGACAAAAAAAAGTAGGACATGGCGATGGCCAGCCACATGACAACCAGCCCCAAAACCTGTGCGTGGGGAAAAGCCCAGCCCTGCGCCAGCTTCATGACAAGTGTTCCGCCCACCTCCAGAAATACGGAGGCAACAAGGCAGCACCAATGATACGGTTTTGATCTAAGCATAAAAATCTCTCGCGGAAAATAGAAAGGCAATCCTTCAGCATTGAAGGACAACAATGGCTATGACCAGAGGAAGTAGCGAGAGATGCTAGAGAAGGGAACGCCAGTAGCGTTCTTCAGGAAAGCCCGAAACGCATGGGCGTAAAAGAGGCATAAAAGCAGAGTTGAAGCATAACATGGATAGAGCATAAGGCCGTGAGAGAGGGGAGTCAAGGTTGCTGTATGCGCTGACTATTTCTGAGGCTGATGAATGCAGCCCTGTTCAGGCTGACTCATGATTGCACATTGCAGGCGTAACCGATCGAAAGTTCATCATAAAAAAGGCGGGCCATGCGGCCCGCCTTGTCTCTGCAATTATGTGCCGCTTATTGGGCGGCGATCCAGGCGTTGGCTTCCTCAAGGTTGAGCGTGCCCTCGTACAGCGCCCTGCCGCTCACAGCGCCAGCAAGGCTGGTGCTGCGGGTGAGGGGATAGAGCTTCTGCACATCTGCCAGCGTCGCCACGCCGCCCGCCGCAATGACAGGCACCGTGGAAAGGCGCGAAAGATGTTCCAGAGCGGCCACATTAACGCCGCACTGCATGCCGTCGCGTTCAATATCCGTATAGATGATGAATGCAGCGCCATCGGCCAGCAGGCGGGGCAGAACCCCGTCAACGGTCAGGCCGGTATCGGCAACCCATCCACGGGTTTTGAGCTTGCCGCCCTCGGCATCCAGCGAAACGCCAATGCGGCCAGGAAAGGCACGGCACATCTCGGCAAAAAGCTCGGGCTGTTCCAGAGCCAGGGTGCCGATAATCAGGCGTGAAACGCCCGCGTCAAAATAGGCCTGGGCTGTTGCCATGTCGCGGATACCGCCGCCAAGCTGCACGGGAATGGACAGCTCGGTGCAGATACGGCGCACGATCTCGCGGCTTTTGGCCGCGCCGTCAAAGGCTCCGTCCAGATCAACCACGTGCAGCCATTGAGCGCCTCGCGCTTCCCAGGCTTTGGCGGCGTCTGTGGGGTCTTCGGCAAAGACGGTGCTTTCATGGGCGCGGCCCTGCTTGAGGCGCACGGCCTTACCGTCCTGAATGTCCACGGCGGGAAACAGAATCATAAACCCATATCCTTTACTGCTTTGCGCATGCCGTCTTCGGTCAGTTCTTCAGCCGTGACCCACTGGCCGCGCCGTTTGAAGAACGTACCAACGTTCATCAGATTGTCCACAAGGCCTTCCTGCCTTTCTTCAAAGACGGAGCGCGACATGATGGAGCCGTTGGCAATGTTGATGAGGAAAAACTCAACGCGCACATGGGCTGGCTCGGTAACACCGGCCGTGGAACCCTGGCGCTCGTGCCAGTCAAGAATCTGCGGCACCAGCAGCAGTTGCGCGCCCTGCTTCTTGCCATAGGCAATCCAGAGCGGCAGCGCCTGCGGCTGCTCGGAACTGTGGAAGCGCGTAAGATCCCTGGACAGATCAATAGCGTCAATATACTTGAACTGACGTTTGGAATCAGCGGTAAGCACATTGTGGAACCGACGGTCAAGCGAGGGAAGCTGCTCATCGGCAATGCGGCCCTGATTATCAGGGATACGCCCGGTAATAAGCTGGCTTGCGTTGATCGGCTGGGTAAAGGGCGCAACCGATATGACATACGAAGGCGAAATAACGCGGGGAACGTCCGCCGTGCTTGTGGGACGGCGGCTGCAGGCGCAGGCGATCAGCATGAGGCAGAGCGCGGGCAGCAACAGCATACGAAGTCGGGATTGCATCAATCAAGACCTCCCTTTGTGCTTCTAATGGTTGTGCCGTTTCGGCGCACTGCCTGAGCCAGGGCAAGCCCCAGCCCCTTGGCCGCCGATTCCAGCAGATGATGTCCGTTCTGACCATAGCGGAATTCCACATGCAGATTGCAGCGCGCACTGCTTGCAAATGCCTTGTAAAATTCCCGCCAGAGGTCTTTTTCTTCTCCGGCCAGAACCGGGGGCAGCAGTTCGCCGCCGCGCCACTCAAGCCAGGGGCGGCCCGAGATATCAACGGTGGCTTCCGCCAGGGCTTCGTCCATGGGAACACGCCCATAGCCCACGCGGGCAATGCCCGCCCTGTCGCCAAGGGCTTCAAGCAGCGCTTTGCCGAGCAGCAGCCCCACGTCTTCTGTGGTGTGGTGGGCGTCCACTTCCATGTCGCCCTCGCATACCAGCCGCAAATCCATACCAGCCCAAAAAGCTGTCAGCGTCAACATATGGTCGAGCAGGCCAAAACCTGTTTTCACGTCCGTAATGCCCTGACCGTCAATGTTCAGTTCAAGTCGGATGTCGGTTTCGGCGCTTTTGCGCTCTTGCGTGGAGGTTCTTGGGGCGATGTCGCTCATGGCTTCTCCGAGGTATTTTCATCCTTGCCCGGTTTTGTTTCGGCCTCGGCGGTTTCACCGTCTTCGCCTTCGGGCTTTTCTTCGGACTCGTCTTCTTTTACAGTTTTTTTGCCAAAGCCAGCCGCCACAAAGATGCTCACTTCATAAAGAACAAGCATGGGCGCGGCCATGAGCAGCTGCGAAACTACATCGGGCGGCGAAAGAATGGCCGCTACAATAAAGATGCCCAAGATGGCGTAGCGCCGCACACGGCGCATGAGTTCTGCCGTGATAATGCCCATACGCGCCAGAAAGAAGGCAAACAGCGGCATTTCAAACACAAGGCCAAAGGCAAGTATGAGCTTGAGTACAAAGCTCAGATAGTCGCTGATCTTGGGCATGGCCACAATGGAGTCTGTGGCGTAGCTCATAAAGAAGGCAAAGGCGTTGGGAAAGACCACAAAGTAGCAGAAGGCCCCGCCGCTGATAAAGAAGAAGGCCGACATGACGGCAACGGGTATGATGCTCCGTTTTTCTTCTTCATACAGACCGGGGGCGATGAAGGCCCATACCTGATAAAAAATTGCAGGGCTGCTCACAAACACGCCAGCCACAAAGGCAATGTGCATGCGGGTGAAAAAGCCTTCGGGCAGGGTGGTGTAGATGGCGTGCGAGCCGTCAGGCAGAACGCTCAGCAGGGGGGCCACAAGGGCGTCAAAAATGGGATCAACCACGGCCCAGCAGGCTATAAAGCCCACCATGACGGCGAGGCAGCAGCGAACCAGACGGCCGCGCAGCTCCGAGAGGTGATCCATGAGGCCCATGGGCCTGTCGTCAGCCTCTTCTTCCTCCACCTCGTCTTCCGGCGTGGCAGGAGGCGTGCTTTCGCTCTGGATGGGCAGATTTTCAGGCTCTGGCGCAGGGCTTTGCACTGCGCCAGCCGGGGGAACAGGGGGCAGAGGAGGCTGCCCGTCAGCTTGTGTTTCCGGCGTGGCTTCCGGTGCCGTTTCGGGCGCCGTTGCTGCGGTGGGTTCTTCCGAAGGTTCTGCCGCTGCTACAGGCGTATCCGCAGGGGCCGCCCCCTGAGGGGACGGCTCCGCTGCGTTTTGATCTGTCTTGTTGAGGTCGGAATGTTCCCCTGCGGTCTCAGGGGTAGACGGGGATGCGACCACCTCGGGGCTCAAGGGTTTATCCGCACTCATGCCTTGCCGCCATTGTCAGGGGTGGCGGCGGCCTGAGGCGCACCTGCGGGAGCGGAGGCCAGCTTGGCTTCTGCGGCTTCGGCCTCGGCCTTTGTTTTGGCAAGGGCTTCAGCCAACGGGCTGCCAGCGGGCGGTGCAACCGGAGCTGCCCCTTCGGCGGATGCTGCCGTGCCCGCAACAGGCTGGGTCTCGGCCTTGCCCTCTGCCGCGTGGGCTGCATCCGCAACCGGAGCGTCGGCAATCGGAGCTTCCGCTACAGTGGGCTTGGGGGCCTCGGGCTGAGCCGTTGCTGTCGAAGCCGTGGCTGTGGTCTGCCCCGCATCGGCGGCAGGCCGGGTAGCCGTGGCGTCAATTACCGCCTCTGAGGCAGGAATATTATCAGCTTGTGCCGTTGCGGCAGGCTGGGCCTCGGTTGCCGCTGCGGCAGCAGCGGCCATTTCGGCGGCGTGTGCTTCCTTGGCGGCGGCAGCAGCTTCTTTTGCCGCTCTGGCGGCTTCCTGCTTGCGCTTACGCTGTTCCTCTTCCTCGGCCTCAGCATTCAGCGTGCGCTGAAAGTCTGTGGACACTCGGCGGAACTCGCCCATGGCCTTGCCCAGCGTGCGCGACACGTTGGCAAGGCTTTTGGGGCCAAGTACAATGAGAGCCACCACAAGGATGACCAGAAGTTCAGTGCTTCCTATCCCGAACATGCTGCCCCCTTATTCCCACTCAATTGTGCTCGGCGGTTTGGAAGAAACGTCGTACACCACGCGGTTGACGCCCTTGACCTCGTTGATGATGCGGCTCGACATGCGCTCGATCAGTTCCGCAGGCAGGCGCGCCCAGTCAGCGGTCATGGCGTCCACGCTGTCGACCACGCGCAGGGCGATAACATGCTCATAGGTGCGGCCATCGCCCATAACGCCAACGGTCTTGAGCGGCAGCAGCACGGCAAAGCCCTGCCACACCTTGCGGTACCAGCCGGATTCGCGCAGTTCCTGCTGCACGATCCTGTCGGCCAGGCGCAGAATCTGGAGGCGCTCTTCGGTGATTTCGCCAAGCACGCGGATAGCAAGGCCGGGGCCGGGGAAGGGATGCCGCCACACGATGGAATCGGGCATGCCAAGCTCTGCGGCAACCTTGCGCACTTCGTCCTTGAAGAGTTCGCGCAGGGGTTCGATGAGCTTGAGCTTCATGGTATCGGGCAAGCCGCCAACGTTGTGGTGGCTCTTGATAACGGCGCTGGGGCCCTTGTGCGAGATGGACTCGATAACGTCAGGGTACAGGGTGCCCTGCGCCAGAAAGTCCACCTGCGGCAGCTTTTTGGATTCTTCGTCGAAAATCTCAATAAAGGTGTGACCGATGATCTTCCGCTTCTTTTCGGGGTCATCCACGCCAGCAAGCTTGGAAAGAAAACGTTCCTGCGCCTGCACGAAGTCGAGGTTGAGGTCAAAGTGTTCGCGCAGGTAGCTGACCACTTCATCGCCTTCGCCAAGGCGCAGCAGACCGTTATCCACAAAGATGCAGTGCAGGCGCTTGCCGATGGCCTTGTTGAGCAGCACGGCCACCACAGTGGAGTCGATGCCGCCAGAAAGGGCGCAGACCACGTGGCGGTCGCCCACCTGCTCGGCCATTTCGGCAACCACGCGCTCCACAAATGAAGACATGGTCCAGTCGGGCTTGATGCCCGCAACCTTGAAGAGGAAGTTGCGCAGCATGCGCTCGCCGTCCACGCTGTGGTGCACTTCGGGGTGGAACTGCACGGCGTAGATTTTGCGGGCTTCGTCAGCCATGGCGGCCACATCCAGAGTAGGCGTGCGGCCCGTCACGGTAAAGCCTGGCGGCGGCGCAAGCACCTTGTCGCCATGGCTCATCCACACGCGGCTGGTGGATTCGATGCCTTCCCACAGGGCGCAGGGCGCGGTGAGGGTGAGGTCGGAGGGACCGTATTCGCGCGTGAGCGATTGGGCAAGCTGACCGCCAAGGTTCTGGGCCAGCAGCTGCATTCCGTAGCAGATGCCGAGTACCGGCACGCCAAGCTCAAGAAAACCGGGGTCAAGAACCGGGGCATCGGCTTCGCCCACGCTGGCCGGGCCACCGGAAAGGATGACGGCAGAAGGCTTCATTGCCGCCACCTGAGCGGCGGTGGTGATGCAGGAATGTATTTCGGAGTAAACCCCGGCTTCGCGCACGCGGCGCGCGATGAGCTGGGTGACCTGTGAGCCGTAGTCAATAATTATGACTTTGCTGGGCATATGTGTCCTCGCCTGGTGCTGGCCGTGGCCTGTTGCTGTGCGCCGCTACTGCGCGCCCGGTTAATCTTGCTCCTGATCGTTCGCCTGATCTTTGTCTGATCTTTTGCCCGATGGTCGTGATGCCGGGGCCTGTGGGCAATCTGCGGCTTTGTGGTCGCAGCGCTTTCCGCTTGTGTTGCCTTAGGATTTTTTGTCCTCCGCCAAATAAGACGCGCCTGCTTTCCCGGTTGGTGCTTTAGCGGCACGTTGCCGGAAAAGCAGGCGAAATCTGATGCCGCAGAGGGCAAAAGACCGCTGGCAGCGGTTTTGCCTAGTTCTCGATGCGGTAGTTCGGCGCTTCCTTCGTGATAACAACATCGTGGACATGGCTTTCGCGCAGGCCCGCAGGTGAAATCTCACAGAAGGTGGTGTTTTCAAAAAGGTCGTTCAGATTGTGCGCGCCCACATAGCCCATGCCGGAGCGCAGGCCGCCCATGAGCTGGTACACGGCTTCCATGACCGGGCCGCGATAAGGTACGCGACCAACAATGCCTTCAGGCACGAGCTTCTTGCTCTTTTCCTGGAAGTAGCGGTCAGAGCTGCCATCCTTCATGGCGTCAATGGAACCCATGCCGCGATAAATCTTGTAGGTACGGCCCTGATACAGAATGGTTTCGCCGGGGCTTTCCTCGGTGCCGGCAAAGAGGGAGCCGATCATCACCGAGTGCGCGCCCACTACAAGGGCCTTGACGATATCACCGGAGAACTTGATGCCGCCGTCAGCAATGCAGCAACGGTCCATCTCGCGCGCGGCGCGGCTGCCGTCCATAACGGCGGTAACCTGGGGCACGCCCACGCCAGCCACAATGCGGGTGGTGCAGATGGAGCCGGGTCCGATGCCGATTTTGACAGAATCAGCGCCTGCTTCAAGAATGGCCTTGGCGCCTTCGTAGGTGGCGACGTTGCCTGCCACGAGCTGGCAGTTGGGGAACGCGCCCTTGACCATGCGGATGGCGTTGAGCACGTTGAGCGAATGGCCGTGGGCAGAGTCGAGCACCAGCACGTCCGCGCCAGCCTCGATCAGCTGTTCGGAACGGGATTCGCAGTCGCGCCCGATGCCGATGGCGGCACCCACGCGCAGGCGACCGTTGGAGTCTTTGCAGGCGTTGGGGTACTTCTGGACTTTGTCGATGTCCTTCATGGTGATGAGGCCGCGCAAGAGGCCTTCTTCGTCCACCACCAGAAGCTTTTCGATGCGGTGTTCGTGCAGGTGACGCTTGGATTCTTCAAGCGAGGTGCCCATGGGCACTGTCACGAGGTTGGTGCTGGTCATCACTTCAGAAACGCGCACTGCCGCGCCGTCCTGCACAAAGCGCACGTCGCGGTTGGTAAGAATGCCCACCAGGCGGCCATTCTCAACCACGGGCAAGCCCGACACACGGAAGTCGGACATGAGGTCCAGGGCTTCCTGCACTGTGTTGTTGGGCGAAATGGTCACAGGGTCAAGGATCATGCCGCTTTCGCTCTTCTTGACCTTTTCCACCTCAAGACGCTGCCGCGCAACAGGCATGTTCTTATGGATGATGCCGATGCCGCCCATGCGGGCCATGGAAATGGCCATGGCCGCTTCAGTCACGGTGTCCATGGCGGCGGAGAGCAGGGGGATGCGCAGGGGAATTTCGGGGGTGAGCCAGGTGGAGATGTCAACGGCGTCGGGGGTGATGTCCGAAAAGCCGGGGACTAGCAAAATGTCGTCGAAGGTCAGCGCCTTACCGCGATTGGTGAACATGACGTCCTCGTAATTGGCTGTGATAATTATGCAAATTATAATCCAAAAGACTATCCCCTTGTGCCCCATATGTCAATGATGGCAGCGCTCGCCAGCCCTTGTGTTTCAAGGGGCAGCGGGTACGCGGGATATTCCTGCCGGTGGCGGTTTCAGCGCTAAAGCATGAAGGCGTGCTTTACGTCCGGGCGGTGCATGTGCTGACTGCGCAAGGCCCGCAAGGCGGGGCGCGTCAGCAGGCAATAGTGTTTGCGCCGCAGGGTGAAGGTAAAGTCAGCGCGACCAGAAATCAGAGGCATGTCAGGGCGGTGCTGCGCCCTTGGGCTACTGGTTTTTGTGTCAATCCGCTTGTGTATGCCGCTGTTATGCCACAGTGTGGCGCGGCTCTTGGCATTGAATTGCGGCAGTGCGTGGCGCGCTGCTGTAGTCCAATGGGGTGCTGGCGGCGTACAGCTTTTTGCGAAAATTTGCAAGGGGCCCGCCGTGTGTTGTATGGTGCGGCTCAGCAGGCGGCCTTTTGAAAAGCCGGGCTTCGCGCGGGCATTCTGCGTCTAAGGCTTGACGTGGTGCATCAAACAGCCTATGAATCAGCACTTCGACCAATGCGCGGCTGCACTGTGTGAACAGCGGCTGGCGCAGGGCGGGCGCGAGAGCGCCGATTTTTTCGCCGCGAGGCTGCGGCGCAATGGGGACTTCATGTTCGAGAGCCTTTCCGACAGACTTTCAGGCGTATTCCGCACATTCAGCGGGCGCGGGCAGCTTACCGAAGAAAATGTGCAGGCTGGCCTGCGCGAGGTGCGCCTTGCCCTGCTTGAGGCGGACGTCAACTTCAAGGTCGTTAAAGACTTTGTGGAAAGCGTGCGCGAAAAGTGCCTGGGGCAAGAGGTGCTCAAGGGCGTGAGCCCTGCCCAGCAAGTCATCAAGATTGTTAACGATGAACTTGTGCAGCTGCTTGGCGGCGAAACCGCCGGGTTGAATCTGCAAGGGCGCGAACCTGCGGTCATCATGCTTGTGGGCTTGCAGGGCTCTGGTAAGACGACCTCTGCGGGCAAGATCGCCAATATTCTGCGCAAGCAGAAGCTGCGGCCCTATCTTGTGCCTGCCGACGTGTATCGCCCTGCGGCTATTGACCAGCTGACCGTGCTGTCCAAGCAGCTCGACATGCCTTGTTTCCCCTCCACGGTGGACATGAACCCCGTGGATATTGCCAAGGCCGCGCTTGAAAAAGCCCGCGAAGAGCAGGCCACCGTGCTGCTGATCGACACTGCGGGCCGCCTGCACGTGGACGAGCCGCTCATGCAGGAGCTGGCAGCCATCAAGCAGGCCGTGCAGCCGCAGGAAATTCTGTTTGTTGCCGACGCCATGACCGGTCAGGACGCCGTGACCGTGGCCGAAAGCTTCAACGAGCGCCTTGGCATCACCGGCGTGGTGCTCACCAAGATGGACGGCGATGCGCGCGGCGGCGCTGCTCTCTCCATCCGTTCTGTTACGGGCGCGCCTGTCAAGTTTGTGGGTATGGGCGAAAAACTGTCGGAGATGGAAGTCTTCCATCCCGACCGTATCGCTGGCCGCATCCTCGGCATGGGCGACGTGCTCACCCTGGTTGAAAAGGCGCAGAGCGCCATCAACGCAGAAGAAGCCGAAGAACTGGCCCTCAAGATGAAGAAGGCCAGCTTTGATCTTGAAGATTTCCGCACCCAGATGCGCCGTATCAAAAAGCTTGGTTCGCTCGACAGCATCCTTAAAATGATCCCCGGCATGGGCGGCCTGCGCGACAAGCTGGCCGAGGCCAGCGGGGCCATGCCTGAAAAGGAAATGGCGCGCACCGAGGCTATCATCAGTTCCATGACCATGGCTGAACGCCGCAATCCCGACATCCTCAACGGCAGCCGCAGGGCGCGCATAGCAAAGGGCGCAGGCGTTACTGTTGCCCAGGTCAATCAGCTTGTGCGCCAGTTTGAGCAGATGCGCCAGATGATGAAGGGCATGATGGGTGGCAAGGGCGCCAAAATGCCCGCAATGCCGCGCATGCGCGGCATGCCCCCTGGCATGAACCTGCCCAAGGGGCTTGGCGGTATGCCCAATCTTGGCGGCATGGGCGGAATGCCCGGCATGCCGGGGATGGGTGGAATGCCTGGAATGCCCGGTATGGAAGGTATGCCCGGCGCTCGCGCTGGCGCAACCAAGGCTGCGCCTAAAAAGCGCAAGAAAAAAGAGCGTCCCAAGCGCAAGAAAAAGTAACAATATTTACGGGGCAAGGAGCGCCGCCACGCGCGGCGATGAATCTCTTTGCGCCAGGGCTTCCCGCCCTTGCCCTTTCCCGGGCGCAACGCTAACATAACATCAATCAAAGGGAGTTGGACTCATGGCAGTAAAGTTGAAATTGACCCGCCTCGGCAGCAAAAAGCACCCCTTCTACCGTGTGGTGGCCGCGAATGACGAAACCCGTCGTGATGGCCGTCCGCTGGAATTCCTGGGCTACTACAACCCCATGGTCAATCCGGCTGAAGTGAAGCTTGATGCCGCAAAGATCAAGGAATGGCTGGGTCGTGGCGCTGAGCCCACCAATACCGTGCGCGCTCTTATCAAAGAGCACCTGGGCTAGTTTATTGGGCTTATCTTTGCGGCAACGCAGAGCCTACGGCAAATCTCTTTCAGGCATGCCCTGAAGGAGAACTTTGCTGTTGGCTGTTTTTTGGGAAAGCTCAGGCAATATCTGTCCCGGTTCATCAGAACCGGCGGTGGTCTGCAAGCAGGCCCCGTTTGAGCCGGGGGCGCGCTTGGCGCGCCCGAGGCCCACTGGCTGACCCCCACTGGAGGTACACATGAAGGCCCTGATAGAATACATTGCCAAATCCCTGGTGGATAATCCCGAAGAAGTGCAAGTCAGCGAAGTAGAAGGCGAGCAGACTACGGTTCTTGAGCTCAAGGTCGCCAAAGAGGACCTGGGCAAGGTTATCGGCAAGCAGGGGCGCACGGCCAGGGCCATGCGCACCATTCTGAGCGCCGCTTCCATCAAGTGCAAAAAACGCACAGTGCTGGAAATTCTGGAGTAGCGCCGCGTTCTTTCCATGCTTCTGCTTCCTGAGGGAAGCGGGGAATGGGAAAAACCCGGTTCCGCCTGCTGCAATGCCTGGCATTGCAGCTACGCCTCAGCCCGCCGGAAACCCGGCAGAACTGGAAGTATGACGGAAACCTGGATTCATATGGGTACGCTGGCGCGGCCCCACGGCATCAAAGGGGAGATCTGCATCGACTGGCATGCGGACTCCCCCTTGCTTTTGGATACCCCTCTCTGGCTACAGAAGGGCAAGGACGCGCCGCGCCGTGTCAAGATTGCGGCTGTGCGCAGCCACAAGGAGCGGCCCCTGCTCCTGCTTGAGGGTGTAGCTGACCGCACAGCGGCAGAAGCCCTGCGCGGCTGCAAGCTGTTTGTGCGGCGCGAGGATCTGCCGGAGCCTGATGACGACGAGGTCTATCTGGAAGATCTGCTCGACTGCGACGTGGTCCTGCCGGACGGTGCCCGCATCGGCAGGCTCGACCATTTTGAGTACCCTGCGGGCCTTGAAATGTGGGTCATCATGACTGATGACGACAAGGAAGTTCTCTTTCCTGCGCGGCCTGAATTTATTGCAGGTTTTGATCTGGAAATTCCCGCTGTGGTCATTGACCCGCCCGAGGGGCTGCTGGATATTTATCTTGCCGAGAGCAAGGCCGAGAGCAAGGCAGAGAACAAGGCCGAGGGCGAGTCCGAAAACAGTTAAGGCACGCGCCGCAAGATTTTTGCCGCTGCTCTGGCGGGCAAGATTTGATCGTGCGGCATGAGCCGCACTGAAACGGGGGAGGAGCTTTCGGCGGAAGGTTCTTCCCCCGAAGTCATTGTACGCACCGCCAGCCACACACAGGAATGACCATGCCGGAATTGCCAGAAGTTGAAACGGTGGCGCGCACCCTGCGCCCCCATGTGGAAGGCTGCGTCATCATGGGCGCAACCCTGCTGCGCGATTCCAGCCTGCATCCTCTGAGCTTGCGGCCCGAAGATTTGCAGGGCTGCGTCATCACTGGCGTGGGCAGGCGCGGCAAACTGCTGCTGCTTGAGCTGGACGCCGCAAAAGCTGCCAGGGCAGACCTGCGCGGCGCAATCGGCCTGCGCCTTGCGCTGCACCTGCGCATGACCGGCCGCCTCATGACTTACCCCGCCCACACCGCGCCTGGCCCGCATACACGCTGCGTGTTTGACCTGAAAGATGCTCAAGGGCAAACGCGCCGCCTTTTTTTTGATGATGTGCGGGCCTTTGGCCTGCTGCTGGCAGGAACGCCGCAAACCATGCAGCAGTGGAGCTTCTGGCGGGAGCTTGGGCCCGAGCCGCTGGAACTGACGGACGCCGCCTTTTCTGCTCGGCTTGACGGCAGAAATTCGGCCATCAAGGCAGTGTTGCTGGATCAGAAGGTCATTGCGGGCGTGGGCAATATCTATGCGGATGAAAGCCTGTTTGCCGCAGGCATCGACCCGCGCCGCAAGGCTGGCTCGCTCTCCGCAGCGCAGCGCAGCCGTTTGCTGCGTTGCCTCAAGGATGTGCTGGAACTTTCCATATCGCAGTGCGGCAGCTCCATACGCGATTACCGTGATGCCAACGGCAATGTGGGAGCTTTCCAGAACAGTTTTGCCGTCTATGGCCGCAACGGTCAGGCCTGCAAGGCCTGTGGGCGCGCACTTGAAAAAATCAAGGTGGCGGGCCGCGCCACGGTGTATTGCCCCCACTGCCAGAAGTAGCATTCAGCGGGCGTTTGCTTCTTTCCCCCGCAACACTCCCGAACGTCAAACGACCCGCCCCTAGGGAGCAGGTCTCACACGGATGTTCCGCCGTGTGGCCCGGCCCGCATCGTCCACCACCCTCACGCTCACATCGCCTGCAGTGGCCTGCCAGAGCAGCGGCTCGCCCGGTGCGGTGCTGCCCACATAGCTATCGTTGGCAAACCAGAAAAGTTCGTTCACGCCTGCCTCGGCATGGGCCATAAAAACCATGCTGCCATTTTGCGCGTCAGCAGTGCGGCGGTACACAAGTCCGCTCTTGGGCTGAATGATGGTGGGCGGCTGACCGGAGATTTTTTGCTCGCGGCGGCACTGCTCCTCAAAAGGTGGTGGCGGCGGCTTGGGCATGCCCGCCCGGGCGAACATGCGGGCCAGATCGCTGGGCCAGAACTCCCATACGCGCTGCTCCGTGCGGCCATCCTGCGGGGCGCAGGCCCGAAGACCGCTGGCCTTGTCTATCAGGATGCTGCGGAACACGCCTGACGGCGCAACAGGTGATACTCCGGGGATGAACCATGTGAGCGTGGTTTCTGGACAGAGGGACGTATCTAGATCGCCCGTTGCCACGCAGACGCGCAATTTTTCTACATTGAGGCCGGGGGCCGGATCGCGGAAAGGGTCAGTCATGGGTTCCGCCGCCGTCAGCTCGCGGGCCATATCCATAAACAGCGGCGCGGCCACCATGCCGCCCACCAGCAGCGGATTGGCCGTATTGTTGAAATTGCCCACCCACACGGCTAGCACGTATGGGCCGAACTGCCCTACGGCCCAGGCATCCCGAAAGCCGTTGGACGTTCCGGTTTTAAGCCGTACGGGCAGCACAGCGCCGCCCTGCGAGCGGGCTATCTTGTCCGGGTCCGGCGCTTCAAGCATGGAGAGGGTCACAAAGGCCGACTCCGGCGTCAGCAGGGGGAGGGCGGGTGCTGACGGCGCTTCGTCTGATAGAAAGCGCAGGGGCCGCCATACGCCCTTGTTGGCAAGCATGGCATACAGGCCCGCCAGTTCGCGCATGCTCACTTCCGCCCCGCCAAGCACCAGCGACAGGCCGTAGTGGTCTGCGCCATCGGCAAACTCCACCCCGGCGCGGCGCAAAAATTCGTACAGGCTCGGGCGGGTCAGTTTGGCTGCAAGGGTTATGGCGGGCACGTTGCGGCTGGCGCGCAGGGCTTCAGCCGCAGAAAGGGGGCCACGGAACGCGCCGTCATAATTTTCCGGATCATAGCCTGCAAAGCTGTGCGGCGTGTCTGCCATCAGGCTTTGCGGATGGATGAGGCCCTGCTCCAGCGCAAGAGCGTAAATCATGGGCTTGAGGGTGGAGCCGGGGGAGCGCCGCGCGCGCGTGCCGTCCACCTGTCCTTCGATGGATTTGTTGAAAAAGTCGGCGGATCCAGCCAGCGCGCGTACTTCCATGCTGGGCCAGTGCAGCAGCAGGGCCGCGCAGTTGGTGAGGCCGTAGGCACTGTGCCGCGCTGCAAAACGGGCAAGCTGGCGCTCTGTGCGGCGTTGGGCCGTGGTATCCAGCGTTGTGCGCAGTATGTCCGCGCCGGGGCGTTGCAGCAGCTCGGTGCTGAGATGTGGCGCGATGAAGGGCATGTCCTGCGGGCCGTAGACGCGCAGGGGAGCGGATTCCTTTTTGCCGAACCACGTTTCGTTGAGCCTGCGCACGGCCTGGCTGAAGGCCTTGTTGTCGCGGGCCGGTCTGCGGCGGGAGGGGTTTTGCGGCACCAGCATGAGGGCGGCGCTTTCCGCAGGGGCAAGCTGGGCGGCAGTTTTGTGAAAATAGCACACCGCCGCCGCGCCCAGACCCTCCACATTGCCGCCGTATGGCGCAAGGTTGAAATAGGCCTCGAGGATTTCTTCCTTGCTGTAGTGCCATTCCAGTTGCAGGGCCAGCAGCATCTGCCGCAGCTTGGCCCCCATTTTGCCGGTTTCCAGCCCGTATGCCAGCCGGGCCACCTGCATGGTGATAGTGGAGCCGCCCATGCGGCGGCCTCCCGTCATAATGCCTGCGGCAGCACGGAAGAGCGAAAGGGGATTGATGCCGGGGTGATACCAGAAAAATCTGTCTTCGTAGCGCAAAACAGTATCCACGGCAGCAGGGGGAATATCCGCCAGCCGTGTGCGGATGCGGTATTTCTGATCGGCGGAAAGGCTGACCCGCATGATGCCGCCGCGTTTGTCCAGCACCATGCGCGAGAATTCCACACCCGCCAGCGGGTGCGGGCAGGGAGCAAAGGCCAGCCAGAGCAAAAGAGCCGCCAGCGGCAGAGCCAGCATGCCTGCGGCAAGTGCCAGACGCCTTCTGCGTCGCAACAGGGCGCAGAAGGCGTCTGGCATATGGGCAGCCCGGTTCCGCACAAGCGGCAAAGCCATACGGAACCGGGTCAGAAGCTTATTCGACAGTGACATTACCGCCGCCCGTGCGGGCGTTTACAGCCGGGTTGTACATGGCTTCAGCAGTGGCTGCGGGCAGCACAAAGCGCCCTCTGGAGGCCGCCCGCACCTTGTAGGTAAAGGTCTGGCGGTCGCCGTTCAGATCCACAAAGAAGATGCCCCTGTCCTCGCGGCGTTCATAGCGCACCAGCCCGTCCTGCGGCTGACTCTGCCCGTTCTTTTCCAGCACGGGTTCAAAGCCGCCGGGCAGCAGATCCAGCAACACCACGTTGTTGATTTCTCCACTGGCCTGAACCGCCAGTTCAACCGTGATGACATCGCCAAGCCTGGCTGCGGTTATGGTCTCACCCTTGGAGTCAAGGTAGCGTCGTTGCAGGCTGATGCCATTGGAAGCATCGCTCATGACCGCGCGGTCAAAACCTTCTGTGGTTACCAGCAGGCTGAGCAATGGTTCGCCCTGCGGCATTTCGACGCGGTAGCGGGTGCAGCCCGGCGCATCAAGAACAAGCGCTCCGCCAAGGGGCGACGCCTTGCCCTCCGCCGGGGTAAAGCCCTGCGCGTACTGCTGGCAGGTCAGGCTGAGGTTGTCAGCCTTGAGGGCGGTTGCTTCACCCATGACCAGCAGGGTCCTAGCCCCAAGGCCCATATCCACCGTGGTGGCATTAGTGCTGAAGGCGCTGTCCAGCAGGTCGGCCATGCGCAGTTGTTTTTTCTTTTCCGGGAAGTGCCGCACCACCATGAGGGCATGCAGCGCCCGGACAGCGCCATTGCTCATGAATTCGTCATCGCAGCGGGTGAGTGCCGCAGGCATGCGCTGTTCGGCCCTGCGCCGCAGCCGCAGCATATCGTAGCTGTCCGCCAGAAAGGCGGCGGCTATGTCGTTTTCCCATCCCTTGAAGTTGTCCTTGAGCCACTGCTCGATGCGCTCCAGATCCTGAGTCATGATGCGGCCATCACGTTGCAGAATCCAGGCCCCGTAGAGCTTGACGCGGGCATCGGCCATGTCGGTGGGCGAGCGGCCCACAATGGATTCAAGGGTATCGAGCAGGTTGTGCGAAAGCCCCTCGGGCGTGACGGTTCCGCTGTCCCGCAGGGTCAGCAGAAAGTCCGCCGCGTAGGCGGTGACAAAGTCATTGGCTGTGCCGCCGGGCCACAGGCTTACGCCTTCATACTGGGTAAAGTTGCCCATGATGGCGCTCAATGCGGCGCTGATAACCTTGTTGCCGCGCTTGAGCATGGTCTCGGGGCTGATGTTGGGATTGCGCAATACCTCGTGCCGCGCCTCGGGCGAACCCAGCAGGGCGGCGTAGGGCATGGCTCGGCTGATGAGCTGCTCCGTGCAGCCGTAAGGGTAGGTGTCCAGCCGCGCAAGCAGCGAACGCAGGGCAAGCACGGGCATGGCGCCCACACTGGCCTGTCCCTGGGCCTCAAAAGGATACAGGTTGCGCTGCACGTCAACGCTTGTGGGGCCGCGCAGCGGGGTAACGCTCTCCGTGCGCAGACGCGGCATGGGCGGGCGTATGGATACAGTCTGTGTGCGGATAACTGGCTTGCCAGCCTTGACGTTGTCCGCTCCGGCTTTGTCTGCCTTGGGATTTTCAAGGCTTGCCGTAAAGCGCACGGCGGCTTCGCCAAGGATATCCTGCGCCCGCATGCGGAAGTTGATGGTTGCCTCACCGTTTTCATCCACGGTCACGGTTTGGGGTGCGGGTTCCTGAGCAAAGGCCAGCCCGCCGGAGGCGCTTTCCATCTTCACGCGTACCCGCGCGCCGGGGCCGCTGCCTTCAATGGTGTTGGCCACAACCAGCGCGCCGTCAAACTCGTCGCCGGGGGCGGCTGCCAGCGGCAGCAAGGGCTTGAGAATAAGCGTGCCGCGCACTTCCATGGAAGCCTCTGTTCTGCCCGCCAGGGCAATGCCCTGTCTGGGTGCGGCGCTGCCCACGGCCATGATGCGGATTTTGCCGCTGGCGTACTGCGGCACGGTAAAGCGCACCTCAGTACCCTTGGCGTCCACTGGCACAATTTCCTGCCACAGGGCAAAGGGCGGCTCGCCCCTGCGTTTGAAAGGATTAAGGAAGCGCCCGCCGGGGCCGGACATGTCGCCGCCGAAACCGGGAATGCGCCCGCGCAGGCGCGCATGGTCGGGCATGAGCAGATCAAATATCTGGGCGGTGCTCACATCCAGCGCCCGGTCACCTAAAAGGTCGCGCAGCGGGTCTGGCGTGGTAAAGCCCGTGAGTTGCAGCACACCCTCATCCACGGCAAAAATCAGCGCGCGGCCCGGCACCCGGGAGGTAAGCCGCACGGTGACGGTATCGCCCGGCAAGGCCCGCGCCGGGGCGGTAAGGGCAAGGCCCAGATCGCGCTGGTCAATGCCCGCCATGAAGGGAGCCACGGCGACCACGTGCGGTTTCATGTAGATCACGTCCGAATCCAGCGAACGGGCGTAGGAAACGTTTACATAGCCTCGACCCTGGAAGTCATCGGGAATGCGGATTTCCTGCACGCTTTCGCCAGCCTGCGCCGTGAACCATGCCTGAGCCAGCACGTTTTCGCGCTCAATGGTGATGAGGCCCGCGCCCGCGTAGGGCGTGGAAATACGCATTTTGATGGTGTCGCCGGGGGAGTACTGCTGCTTGTCGAGCTTGAGGCGCAGATCGCCCTTGGCAAGAGATTCCGTTGAAAGGGCCGAAGGCTGGGCAAGTCTGTCGCCAGCCACTGTGTAGGGGATGACCGCCAGTACGGCCCCGTCTGTCTGACGCACGGTGAGCAGAAAATCACCCGCATCAGTGGTGGGCAGTGGCAGGGAGAGGCCCTGCGTTCCGAAATCAAGAGTTTTGCGCGTCAGTTCCGTATCGACGGGCGTGGCGTCATAGCGGTATTCGCCCCTGGAATCCGTTACCAGACTGTTGACATAGCGCCGGGCAGAAAACACGGCTTCGGCCTTGGCAAGGTTTACGGGCGCAAGGTCGTTGTTCAGCACCAGCAGGCGCAGGGATGCCTTGGCGTTTTGCGGGATGTAGTCAAGGTTGTTGACCTCGCCTTCGGGCTTGTAGCCAAGAGCCACCACCAGAGGCGAGAACAGCGCGTCAAGCTGGCGGGTAACGGCCCTGCCGCCCGCAGGCTCAAAGCCTTCTATCTGCACGGCCCCGCGCAGAGTACCGGCCTGCAACCTGCCCAGAGGCAGGGCAAAGGCGGCTATGCCCTTGCTGTCTGTAAATGCTGCGGGCAGTTCCAGAGACTGGCCTTCGCCCTCAAAGCCCGCAGGCTCATAGAATGTATAGTCTTCGTATCCTGCAAAGTGCAGGCGGCTTTTTTCCGTGCGCAGGGTCGCTTGAACGCGGTGATTGACCGCAGGTTCGCCATACAGATTGTCCAGCCGCGCCTGCGCTTCCATAGCCGGGGCCTCCTGCCCGGTGCGTATCCAGCCCTTGGGCGCTGCGGGCGTAAACGAGGCTGCAAGGGCCAGGGTGTCGGGCTGGAATTCTTCAACGCGTACGCGGGTGCTGCCCAACACGGGCGAAGCGCCGGATCGGGCAGTGTCGCCCGGCAGGCGCACATCAAGCTGGTACGAGCCAACGGCGGCATCCTCGGGGCAGGCCCAGTCAAAGGAATTCAGGCCGTCTTCGCCCACGGTAAAGGCGCGGCGCATTACCTCCGCCCCGGTGGGGCTGACAAGCACCGCCTCCAGCGGCAGACCGGCGGGCATGGGCTGCCAGTCAAACCGCCGCACAATGCAGCCAAAGTGCAGGGTCTCGCCCGGCAGGTAGATGCCGCGCTGGCTGAAAACCGAGGCGCTGAGGCCATCCGCCGAGGTGTGGCGGCCAGAAATGGCAAAGTTGCTGTAATCCACCATACGGGTGGCATCGTCCAGTGAGAGCCACGCCAGATCCTGCGGGCCAGCGTCTTTGGCCGCATCGGCGGTTTTTCCGGCTGCGGGGGCCAGAGCCACCACGGCCACCGGGCGTTTTTCGCGTTCAAGGCCATTGGCGGGCGGCAGGTCGGCGCGGCCCTGCGCGTTGGTGACGGCGCTTTGCAGCGGCAAACCGTTAAGACCCAGCAGGCGCACTTCCGCGCCCTGCACGGGCTGACCAGTGCCCAGATGCTGCACAAAGACCGTGCGCGCTCCGTCTCCCGCCATTTTAACCGTCAGGCCCATATCTGTAACCAGCAGCAGGCGAGCAGCATAGGCAATGGATTTATCACCGCTGTACCCGGTCAGCTCTATGCGCATGAGCCCGTGCACCGGCTCCTTGCCGCCGCGCAGCAGCGGGGCCAGATCAAGCACGGGAAAGGAAGAAGCGCCTGCCTGTTCCTTGCGTACTTCAATGCGCCCTTCCACCACATCGCTCATGACGTCCATATCCGCCGTGGGGTATTCAAAGCCGGATTCTTTTGCGGCAAGGGCCAGAAAAGGATCGCGGACTCGCTCGGCGCGCCAGGCCACGGAGGTAAGACCTGTGGCGTAAATATCCAGTTTTTTCTGGCCGCTCAGGGTCAGCACGTTGCCGGGCTGCAAAAAGCCCACTTCGGTGCCGAGGGAGGGTACAGTCATGATAAAGCGGCGAACCTGCGCTGTTTCCGGCCCTGCTGTGGAGGGCAGGCCCTTGTCCACGGCGGCAAGCAGGCCACGCCCGGCCTCTGCGGGAATGCGCAGCAAAATACGGTCTGCCGGTTCATCGGCTGCCTGCATCAGCTCCGGCTTGAGTCGTGTGCCGTTTTTAACGTCATCGGGGCTGATGGCGGGCATTTTTGTCCAGTCAGCATCTTTCCCTGCCTCGGCGGTGAGCTTGCGGGGCAACTGGATAAGCTCAAGCTTGCGCAACAACTCTGTGGGCAGGACGCGCAGGGTGGTTTTGACCTCGAGCTGAAATTTTTTGTCCAGCTTGTCGTCATAGACGGGATTAATGGTAATTTTAGCCACATCCATCAGGCGGGCGCGCCCGGTGATGGAGAAGAGGGCCTCCACGCTCGGCGGAGCCTTGGCGTCCTTTTTGGGCGCAACGACCACGCATTTGCCCGAGCCTTCGGCAAATGCGGGCAAGCCCTTGATGCTGATGCGGGCGGCGGCGTTGTTTTCCGGCAGGGCTGTGACGGGCGCGGTGACGACCACCTCGTCGCGGCGTTCGTTCCACACAAGGCGGGGCGCGCCAAGGGCAAGGCCGCTTTTGGCATCGCTGGGGGCAATGCTAATGCGCCCATCCATATCCTGCGTGCCCACGGGCCAGATAAAGCGCAAGGGCACGGAAACGGCGTGCGCGCCCTTGGGCGAGGGATCAATCCAGAAGGTTTCCTTGCCCACGCGCACGGCCTGGGGCTGGGTGGCGTATACGGCCTGCCGCTTGAGAGAGAACCGTCCCGGTAAAGCCATTTTTTCCAGCGAAATGGTGTAGCGGGTATCAGGCGACAAGTGCTCCTTGGGGGTAAATTCCATGGTGGAGTCGTCAACCCAGCGCCACACGCCAGCCACGGGCGGGGTCATGCGCACGCCATCCACAACGCGTCCTTCCTCTCCAGCCGGGGAAGAGGCGCACTGGCGCGACCAATCCGCGCCGTATTCTTTTTTGCAGCGGGCTTCATCCACCTGAAAAGTTATGGAAAACCCTTCGCGGCGCAGCCAGTTGTCCTCCTGCGGATTGCTGGGGGCGGCAACCCGGTAGGCAGGCCCGGCCAGAGCCGGAGCGGCTTGCAGAAAAACAGCCAGAATTATGAGCAGGAAACGCAGTGGCGTTGTCGGCATGATTCCTCCGCAGTGCGGTAAAGGGCAGGAGCGAAAATCCGGTGCCCGCATGGCCCGGAGCGCTGCAAAACAGGTGGAATTATGAAGGAAGCGCCCGCTAACGCTACGCGTTAACAGGTGCTATGCTATGAATGCCGGATTCGGCACTATTTGTCTACGGCAGTCATGGAACAGGGACGGGGGCTGCTGATTTGCGCCGGGGGGAGGCGCAATCCGCAAAGGTTGAAGAAGTATATAGGGCCGTGGGACACGGTGGTCTGCACACACAAAAAATGTGCGGAATCGCACAGCCTAGTGCCTTGAGGCCGTGCCCTGAGATGTGTGTCGGCCTAGTGCGCCAGCCCGGGGCAAGCCCGGTCTTCAAGGCTGTCCGCATTGAGCCACATGTGACGGATAATGCCATCCACAAGGCCTATCTTGGGTATGATGAGCTGCTTTGCACCCGACATGTCAACCACGCCGAGGAATATGTCCAGTGCCGGAACAATAACGTCCGCCCGGTAGGCGTTGAGGCCGTATTTTTCCATGCGGCCTTCCAGCGGCAAGGCCAGCAGATCCTTGTAGAGGGCGCGTAGTTCCGGCGCGCCAACGGGCTTGCCGTCCCGTTTTTCGAGCAGCTTTGAAACTTTGTTGATATTGCCCCCAGAGGCAATGACGCATTCCGGCGCGTAGGTTTCACCCAGCCTGCGCATTTCTGCGGTAAATCGCTCGCGTTCCGCCGGGTTCACCGCATTGGCGAGAATGCGCACCGTGCCGAGCTGAAAGGAAAAAGCCTCTTGCAGCTTGCCATCGCGCAGGGCTACCACCTCTGTGCTGCCGCCGCCCACATCCACATACAGGGCGCTGCTCACATCGGTGTATCGGGCAAGGGCATTGGCGTTAAAAAGAATCTGCGCTTCTTCCAGCCCGCTGATGATATCTATGCGCAGGCCTGTTTTTTCGCGCACAAGATTCATGATGTCCTGCCCGTTGGCGGCATCACGCATGGCGCTGGTGGCGCAGATGCGGTAGTGGTCAACCCCGTAGGCCCGCATGATGTGGGCAACGCCGATCATGGCGTCCACAAAGGCGGCCTGCTTTTGTTCAGAGATGGCCCCGTAAAGGAAAACATCCGTCCCAAGGCGAATGGGAATGCGAAGATAGGCGTTTTTTTTGACTGGCTTGTCGGGGCTCAGCTCTTCAACATTGCTGATGAGAAAGCGTATGGCGTTGGAGCCCACGTCAATGGCGGCAAGCATGCTGGGTTTCACTCTGTCTCCTCTAGAGAGTTTAACACTTGAAATACTCGCTTACGGCAGCTCGCATTTCTCGGCAAGGATTTTCAGAAAAATCCTTGCCGAGCAGTTAACTCACTTCATTCGTAAACTGCTCTTGCGGCAGTGGGTGAAATGCCTGGCGGTAGTACGTCGCGCCCTGAGGCGCGGTTCAGCAAGACTACACCAAGACCGCAGGAATATACACTGGTTTTTAGGGCGAGGGGTGCAGGAAAACCTGCGACTTCAGGGTTTCTTTACATTGGATGCCTGCATGTCGGCGTAGATTTTTTCAGCACCCACGCCAAACAGTCAGGCCCTTGAATGGCAAGCAGCCCTAAGTTTCAGCTAGTGCGCCAGCCGTGTCGTCGCGCGCGGTGGCAGGTGTCGTGCGCGCGGGCTTTCGGTTCTTGGTTGCAGGTGACCGTGACTTTTTGGCCCGGCTTATTTCGGTCTGAGCGGCAGGCGCATCTGTTGCAGGGCGTGCGGCCATGCGGCTGTAATATTCGTGGAGCACCGTCTGCGAGCGGCAGGGGGCCACGGATTCGCCCTTGCTGTATTTGTTGACCCCAGTGCCGTCAAGAATGCGGGCCTTGACGTTGTCCGCCCACTGGATGTCAAAAATATCCCGCAGATTTTGGCGTAGGGCCGGGCAGTGGACAGGGGCCGCCACCTCCAGCCTGCGGTCAAGATTGCGGGGCATCCAGTCGGCGCTTGAGATATAGGCCAGCTCGCTGCCGTTGTTGCAAAAGAGCGCAATGCGCGCATGCTCGAGAAATTTGTCCACAATGCTGATAGCCCGGATGTTTTCGCTCAGATCCTGAACCTGCGGCTTGAGGCAGCAGGCGCTACGCACAATAAGGCGTATTTCCACCCCGGCCTTGCTGGCGCGGTAAAGCAGCCGGATCATGGATTCATCGGTGAGGCTGTTGAGTTTTACGTGGATATAGGCTTTTTTCCCGGCTTTGGCATTGCGTATTTCTCGCTCAATGGCGTTGGTGAAAAAGGCGCGCATGCACTGGGGGGCCGCCACCAGCTCCCGGCACGAAACCGGCTTGTGCGATGCATTGAGAAAATTGAAGATGGTGCGGGCGTCTTCCGCAAATCCGGGATTGGCGGACAGAAGGCCCATGTCGCTATACAGGCGGGCTGTGTCTTCGTTGAAGTTGCCGGTGCCGATATAGACATAACCTGTTTTTTTGCTGCCCTCGACGCGCTCAACAAGAATGACCTTGCTGTGCACCTTGAGGTCTTTGAGGCCGTGGATAACGCGCACCCCGCCCTGATGCAGCATGTCGATGCTTTTGACGTTGCGCTCTTCGTCAAAGCGGGCCATGAGCTCCACGCAGGCCGTAACCCGTTTGCCGTTCTGCGCTGCGTTTATAAGGGCGTTGATGATGCGTGAATGGTCAGCAGTACGGTACAGGGTGATAGAAATATCCGTCACCTTGGGGTCGATGGCCGCCTCGCACAGAAATTCCACCACATGATTGAAAGTATGGTAGGGAAAGTGCAACAGAATATCCTTGCTGCGCACCACCTTGAGAATGCTGGAAAAGGGTTTGATATCCGGATGGGTGAGGGCGGGCATGACGGCGTTTTCCAGATCTGGCCGCACGCGCGGAAAGTTCATGAGGCTGCGCATCATATGGTAGCGCGCGCCGGGGTCAAGCTCGCTTTTCTTGAGGTTGAGCTTTGAGGCCAGCAGAAAAAGCAGGTCTTCGGGCATGGCGCTGTCGTAGATAAGGCGCACGGGGCGGCCCCGCAGGCGGTGCTCCAGCCCTTCTTCCATCTTTTCAATGAGGCTTTTGGACACGTCGTCGTCAAGGCTCAGTTCCGCATCGCGCATTACCTTGAAGGTGTACGCGGAGATGCGGTCGTAGTTGAACATGAAGAAAATATTGTTCAGGCACAGCCTGATGATGTCGTCCACAAAAATGATGTCGTGGCAGCCGGGCGACGAGGGCATTTCCACAAAGCGCGGGCAGGCCGCGTTGACGGGGATGCGCAGCACCGCATAGCGGCATTTGCCCGGCGCTGCGTCCGACTCCATCTTGACGGCATGGTATATCTGGCTGTCTTGCAGAAAGGGCAGCCGGGCGGATTTGTTCAGAATAAGCGGCACCAGCTGCGGATAGACCACATTGCCGAAATAGCCACGGCAAAAGGCATCCTGCCCTTCGCTGAGTTCTGTTTCATCGCGCACGCGTATTCCTTCGTGCTCCATGGCGTCCAGCACTTCCTCGTAGGTTTCGCGAAAGGCCGTTTGCGCGGTGGCGGCCTTGTCGTTAACACGCTGCAAGGCTTCATCCGGCGTCAAGCCGCCCATGAGCAGCGGCTTTATTTTGCTTTTGGAGCGGGTAAGGCGCACAAGGGAAGCCACGCGAACCTTGATGAATTCGTCCTGATTGCTGGAAAAAATACCCAGAAAGCGCAGCCGCTGCATAAGTGGCGTGGAGTGGTCGCGGGCTTCCTGCAATATTCGTTCGTTAAAACTGAGCCAGCTCAGTTCCCTGTTGTTCATAACAGCCGAAGGCTTCATTGTATGCTCCCGTGGCATTGGTAAAACGGCAGGGCAATAACTACCCTCGCTTACGTCTGTTATGTATGATGGATTTGTTACAATTGCGTGGCGCAAGCCCGTATTTGCCCATGCAGCGGGCCATGCTTTGCCGTATTTGTCACGCGCAAATAAAAAGGGCGTCCGCCTGTGCATGGCGGACGCCCCGATGGGTGTTGTAAGGCCTGGGTCGCGTTAGCCGCGCTTCATGTCGGCTACCAGCTTGCTCAGGGTGTTGGCCTGAGTTGCCAGATCCGCCACGGAGCCGGAAGCGGCGTTCATGGCGTGGGCTGTCTGCTCGGAGCGCTCATTGACCTCAAGAATGGACTTGTTGATCTCGTCGCTGCTTGCGGACTGTTCCTCGCTGGCAGTTGCGATGGCGCGCACCTGATCGGCAGTGGAAAGCGCGTTGTTGACGATTTCGCGCAGGGCTTCGCCCGACTTGTTGGCAAACGTTGTGGCGGTTTGCACCTGTTCAAGGGCGTTGTCCATGCTTTGCACGCTCTTGGATGTGCTTTGCTGGATGGCCGCAATGGCGTTGCCCACATCGTTGGTGGAAGCCATGGTCTTTTCCGCCAGTTTACGCACCTCATCGGCCACCACGGCAAAGCCGCGACCGGCCTCGCCAGCACGGGCCGCTTCAATGGCGGCGTTGAGGGCCAGCAGGTTGGTCTGGTCGGCTATGTCTGAAATAACGTTCATGATGCGGCTGATGGCCTGGGCATGCTCGTTGAGCGTACCCATGTCATCCTTGAGCGCCATGGAAACAGAGTGCACGCGGTCAATGCTTTGCAAGGCCTGCTGCACGATTTTTTCGCCGTTTTCGGCATTGGCTCTGGTCTGGTCAGACATGTCTGAAGCGGACGAGGCATTGCTCGCCACTTCGCGCACGGTGGCGTTCATCTGGTTCATGGCTGTGGCAGCATCGCCGAGGCGCAGGGCAGACTCGCTCGAAAGGTGGTTGGCCTGGCCTATGTGGGCTTCAAGCTCGTTGGACGCGGAGGATATGACCTTCACCACTTCTTCCAGTTGCATGGCGGCAGAGAGCATGCCCTCGCGGCGGGCGTTTTCCGCCTCTTTGCGGGCTTCTTCGGCCTGTTCTGTGGCGGCTTTTGCAAGGGCGGTCTGCTGTTCGGCCTCCTCGCCTTTCTGGCGGGCGGTGGTGATCATTTCCTGCAGATTGCTCACCATGTTCAGCAGGGCAGCGTGCAGCTCGGCCAGTTCGCCGTAGAATTGCCGGGCGTCAAGGTTCACGTTGAGATCGCCGGTGGCGACCTTGTCGGCCTCCTTGACAATAAGGCTCAAGGGCCGATTGATGGAGCGCGCTATGACCCAGGCGATCAGCAGCATGATCAGGGCCACGCTGAGGGTAATGATTACGCTGGCGCGTACGGCGGTGTTGGTGGCCGCAAGAATTTCTTCCTCAGACTGGAGCATGAGGATCTTCCAGCCATGCGGCGTGGTGAGCACATTGGCGCGTACTTCGTGCCCGTTTACAACGGCTTGCAGCATGCCGTCCTTGGCGCCAAACAGCTTCACAAGGCCGGGATCCTGTATGTCCTTGCCAATGATTTTGCCCGTCAGATCCTTGTTGCGCGGGTCGCAGAGGATGCGCCCCGTATTTTCGAGCAGCATGAAGTAGCCGGTCTTGCCGAAATTGAGTTCGGCAAAGCGCTGCGACAGGCCGTTGAGCGAAACGTCGATGCCCAGAACGCCCGTAAAGTCGCCCCGCCGCGAAAACATTTTGTGCGTGATGGCTACCACCAGCTCACCGGTGATGGAAAGGTAGCTGTCGGCCAAGCCGACCTTTTGCGACGAAGCCGCGCGCTGCGTGTACCAGGGCCGCTTGCTGGTATTGTAGCCAGCGGGTACCTTGGTATTGTCGGCAGAGGTCGCGTAGCTGCCGTCAGTGTAGCCTGCGTAGGCTTCCACGTAATCTTCTGAGCCTTCGTCAAGCCGCACCAGCGGCTGAACGGTTTTGAAGGCATCTACCGAAAGATCGGCCCGAAGAAAAACGTCCGCTTCTTTATTGTTGGAGAAGTTGGGGAAAAGACCCACAGCTTCAGCAATGTAAGGTTCCTGCGCCAGAAGGGCGACGTCGCGTTCCGCCCCGCTGATGAATGTTTCCACATAGTTGTTCATGAGGCGCAACTGGGTTGAGGAATTGGAAGTATAGCTTTCCTCGGCATTGTTGCGCATGGTCATGATCATAAAGGGCAGGGTGCCTGCTGCCATCACAATAATTGTAAAAAGGAATCCAAGAATAACGCGCAGTCTGATAGTCATAGCAAGGCTCCTGCTCAATCTGAAGTGGACATGCGTCCAGCCTGGCGGATCTGACGCTAATAAAACTATCGGTTTGTTTTTCAGAAGCTTAATATCTGAAATGCAAATGTAACATGAAAAAAACGATGGGGGGCAAGGGACACATACGTATTATCCCCCGTGCGCGCAAGAGGGGCAGGCCGTACTTGCCTGCTGCCCATGAGTGCGTATACCGTCAGGTTGCAATATGGCTGCATCCGGTGTTGCTGCGCGGTCAGTCTGCGCACCGCCGGTTAATCAAAATTAAAGATCGGGAAGGTTTGCATGTGTGCAACAAGCTTTTGGAGCAAGTGCAATGTGTCAGGCATTGCCCACAAGGGCGAAGAGTTCCTTAAATTTGTAGGGCCGGGGCTGCTGGTGACAGTTGGATTTATCGACCCTGGCAACTGGGCCGCCAATCTGGCTGCCGGGGCGGAATACGGTTATTCCCTGCTGTGGATGGTGAGCCTTTCCACCTTTATGCTCATTGTATTGCAGCACAATGCGGCCCACCTGGGTATTGTGACGGGCAAATGCATGGCCGAGGCCATAACGGAGTATTTTCCCTGCACCCTTGGTCGGCTTGTGCTGTTCAGTGCCTTTGGCGCTTCGGTCATGACCAGCATGGCTGAAATCCTCGGCGGTGCCATTGCCCTGCGCATGCTCTTTTCCATCCCCCTGCCCATTGGCGCAACTCTCACGGCCCTTCTGGCTGGCGGACTTTTGCTGTTCAATTCGTACAATAAAGTTGAAAAGTGGATCATCGGTTTTGTGTCGCTGATCGGCATCGCCTTTCTGTATGAATTGTGGCTGGTGCCTGCCGGATGGCTCCCCCAGGCTGCTGTGGGCTGGGTGATGCCAGCCTTTCCCGAAGGTTCCATGCTGGTGATCATGAGCGTTCTTGGCGCGGTGGTCATGCCGCACAATCTTTTTTTGCATTCCGAAATTATTCAGAGCCGTCAGTGGAATCTTGAGGGCGATGCCTTTATCAAAAAAAGGCTCGACTATGAATTTTTTGACACGCTCTTTGCCATGCTGGTGGGTTGGGCCATCAACAGCGCCATGATCATTCTGGCTGCTGCGGTGTTCTGGACCGCGGGGGAGCATGTGACGGAACTTGAACAGGCCCGCGACCTGCTCAAACCCCTGCTGGGCGACAGCGCCTCCGTGATTTTTGCCGTGGCCCTGCTGTTTGCCGGGGTGGCCTCGTCCGTCACATCGGGCATGGCGGGCGGCATCATGACATCGGGCATGGCGGGCGAACCCTACAATACCAAGGACAAGCACAGCGTCATGGGCATTGTTGGCTCGCTGGGCTGCGGCCTTGTGCTCATCTGGCTGACCAGCGACCCCTTCAAGGGCTTGCTGCTTTCGCAGATGGCTCTTTCGGTACAGTTGCCCATCACCATGGTTTCGCTGGTGGCGCTGACATCGTCCCCCAAGGTCATGGGCAAATACGCCAACGGCAAGGGCACAAAACTGCTGCTCTACACGCTCACGGGCATCGTGACCGTGCTGAACATCATGCTGCTCTTCAGCGCGCTGGATTAGCGGCATTTCTGAACCAGCCCAAGCATGTACCTGTCAGCGGACACAATATTGTATTGCCGTGTGGCTATAGTACAATATTGTCTGGATCGTGGATGAAGGTGAAAGGTAAATTGACTTACATATCGGCATGTTGAACGGAATCTTTCATCGGCATGTTCCTTGCTGTACCCAGAGCGGTTCCCAAACTTTTTGCGGAAAGAGGCACCATGAAAAGGCTTGAACATCTCATGCAGGCATTGCAGCAGCAGGATGATACCCCCGTCATGGGCAAAACAGACCTGCTGCTCTATGCCCCCTGCCCGGTAAAGCTTGTGGTCAAGGAGCGCATAGAGGCCATTGCCGCTGCGGCAAATCCTTCCCTGACGGCGCATATACCTATGGGCTGCACGTCGGTTGATCCTTATGACCCGCTGTATATGGAATCAGACGTGAACAAGCTGCCCGCCGTTATCGCGTCCATTGGCTACGGCGACTTCTGGCGCGGCGAATTTGTGCGGCGTTTTGTCAACACGGGCGTATTTGAAAGCGTACAGCCCCGCGTACTGAATCCCCTGTATGCCGATGCCGGGCTGATTGACCCTGCCGGGGCCTATACCATCTATGGCGTGACCCCGTATATTTTTCTGGTAGACCACAAAAAGCTGGACGGCCTGCCAGCGCCGAAAAACTGGGCAGACCTCATGAACCCACGTTATCGCGGGCAGATTGTCATGTGCGGCGATGGCGACGACATGGCCGATGCCGTGCTGCTCAACCAGTACAAGGATTTTGGCGAACCGGGCGTCACCGGGCTTGCCGCCAACATTAAAAGCTTCATGCACTCCTCGCGCATGGCAAAGGTCTGCGGCACAGCCGCGCCGGATGCCGGGGGCATCTTTATCATCCCCCTGTTTTTTGCCGAGAGCACCAAGCTTCCGGAACACGTGGAAATTGTCTGGCCTGAGGACGGCGCAGCCGCAAGCCCCCTCTACCTGCTGGCAAAAAAGTCTGAAAAAGCCCGTCTGGCCCCGGTGCTGGATTTCTTTGCCAATGGCTTTGGCGGCATAGACAGCGCCGCATGGTTCATCCCTGTGGACGGTTCGCGCCCTTCGCAGTTGCCCGCAGGGGCCAAGCTCAAATGGGTGGGCTGGGATTTTGTGGAAAGCAACGATGTGAACAGTCTGCGCGATATTCTGGCCCTGAAGTTCCGGCGTTTGCAGGCGGGCACGGCATGCGTCTCATAACCGTGGCGGGGCCGCCCGCGTGCGGTAAAACCTCGCTGGTGGTAAGGGCTGGCGCGGCCTTGAAGGCGCGGGGCGCGACCTGCGCCGTCATCAAGTTTGACTGCCTGCAAACCCGCGACGACGAACTCTACGCGGCGGCGGATATTCCCGTTTCCGTGGCACTTTCCGGCGGGCTGTGCCCCGACCATTTTTTTGCCACCAATCTGGAAGAAGCCTTTGCCTGGGCTGGAGAAACCGGGGCCAACATCTGCATTATCGAAACTGCTGGCCTGTGCAACCGTTGCTCGCCACATCTGCGCGGAGCCTTGGCCCTGTGCGTCATCGACAACCTCATGGGCATTGACGCGCCGGAAAAAATTGGGCCAATGCTGCGGCTGGCAGATGTGGTGGCCGTGACCAAGGGGGATCTGGTTTCGCAGGCAGAGCGCGAGGTCTACCGCTACCGCATCCGGCAGATGAACCAGCGGGCGGTTATCCGCCACGTGAACGGCCTGACAGGGCAGGGTTGCGCGGAGCTTGCCGCCATCATGGCCATCGCGCCGGACATTGCCTCCGTTACCGACATGCGGCTGCGCTTCGCCATGCCCGCAGCCATCTGCTCCTATTGCCTGAGCGAAATGCGCATTGGCGCGCGCTACCAAAAGGGCAACGTCAAAAAGGCGGAATTTGGAGAGGGCCATGGAGCGTGAAAATATGGAGCTGTCCCTGCGCAGTCTGAGCCTGACCCCAGGCCGCGACAAGGCAGGCCAGCCGGAAAAGACGCAGATTCACTTCCGCCCCGGTGAAATCACGGCCCTGTTGGGGCCAACGGGCGCTGGCAAGAGCCGCTTTTTGAGCGATATTGAGTCGCTGGCCGCAGGCGATACCCCAACTGGCCGCACCGTATTGCTCAACGGCGCGGAACCCGATGAAGATACGCGCTTTGACCTACAGGGGCGGCTGGTGGCCCAGCTGACCCAGAACATGAATTTTGTGCTGGACATGGGCGTGCTAGATTTTTTGCGCACCCACGCGCTAAGCCGCGAGGTGCCAGACCCTGAAGCCGCTGCGGCCAGGGTTTTTGCCGCCGCCAATGAACTGGCTGGCGAATCCTTTGACGGGTGTACGCAGTTGACCCAGCTTTCCGGCGGGCAGTCGCGAGCCCTGATGATTGCGGATACAGCCCTGCTCAGCTGGTCGCCCGTGCTGCTCATTGACGAAATTGAAAATGCCGGAGTGGACAAGCGCAAGGCCCTTGATCTGCTGCTGGCCTCGGATAAGATTATTGTCATGGCAACGCACGATCCCGTGCTGGCTTTGGCGGCAGACAGGCGACTGGTGTTCGAGCAGGGGGCCGTGGCATCGGTGCTGGCGCGTACCCCGGCGGAGGATGTCCTTCTGGCTCGGCTGGAAGAGATGGAGCGGCAGTGGTCTGAGGTGCGCGAGGCTCTGCGCAAAGGGGCGGACATGTCCCCCTGGGTTCTTTAGCTGGTATTTTTTGCGGGGGGAAACGCCCCGTACCAATAGTCATATGCTTTACTTGCAGTTTTAACAGGCTCTGTCTGAAGCAGGGCAAGAGCAGAATGTGCAATATGTCAAAGGCAGAGGCCGCCCCAAGGGACGGCCTCTGCCTTTGTATATCTTGTGAAACGAACGTTATTTTTTTTCAAACATCTCGATCTGGGCAACCACCATGCGGCTGAACACGGCGGCAATGCTCTCTGCATCCACAGTGGCGGAGCCGGAACCGGCAAAGGCTTCGGCCACCTTTTGCGCATTGCTCACCATGGTGGAGAAAATCTGCGGGGTCACATTGGCGTTCATGGCGCGCTGATAGGTGGAATCCATATTTTTTCCTTTCAGGCGGGAGGCTCCCGCATTCAGTTGACACAAAGAGAACAGTTCCAGGGGGCAAAAGAACCGTAGTGGCATGCCCTAACAGATGCGGGGCAACTGCGCGCCCTCCAGCATACCCAGCAGGCGGCGGCCCCCTATGAGGGTTTGCAGCGCCACCTGCGCCTTGCCTTCCGTTACCGTGCCGATGCGGGCCGCTTCCTTGCCGTAGGGCGAGCGGCGCATGGCCTCAAGGGCTGCTTCTGCGCTGCTTTCGGGCACAATGCAGATGCACTTGCCTTCGTTGGCAAGGTACAGAGGATCCATGCCGAGGAAGGAACAGCCGTTGCGCACGGCTTCGTGAACGGGAACGCTGGCCTCGTCAAGCAGGATGGACACCTGCGACTGCTCGGCGATTTCGTTGAGCGTGGTGGCAAGCCCGCCGCGAGTGGGGTCGCGCAGCACATGCACCTCGCCCACAGTGTTGATGATGTCTTCAATCATGTGGTTCAGCGGGGCGGAGTCCGAGGCCACGTCCGTAAGGAAGGACAGGCCTTCGCGGCTGCCCATGACCGTGAGACCGTGGTCGCCCATGGCTCCGCTGACCAGTACTACATCGCCGGGTCGGGCATTGTGCCCCGAGGGCGAGGGCGAGGCAAACACCTGCCCGATGCCTGTGGTATTGATGAAAATCTTGTCGCAAGCACCGCGCGGCACAACCTTGGTGTCGCCCGTCACAATGCTCACCCCGGCCTCGCGGGCTGCCGCGCCCATGTCGGCCACAACGCGCTCGAGGGTTTCGAGGGGCAGGCCTTCTTCAAGGATAAATCCGCAGCTCAGGTAGCGGGGCCGCGCGCCCAGCATTGCAACGTCGTTGACGGTGCCGTGCACAGCCAGACTGCCGATGCTGCCGCCTGCGAAAAACAGGGGCGTCACCGTGTAGGAATCGGTACTCATGGCCAGCGGGCCGGAAAGATCGGTCAAAAGCGCTGCATCGTCCATGCGTTCCAGCAGGGGATTGGCAAAATGGCGCATGAAGCACTGGGCAATAAGGCGCTGCGAGGCTCTGCCGCCGCTGCCAGCATCAAGAAGAAGGCACTCGTCCATTATCGCTCCGAATATTTAAAGTAGGCCGCGCAACTGCCCTCGGTGGAAACCATACAGGGGCCAACGGGGTTGGCTGGGGTGCAGCGCTTGCCGAAAAGCGGGCAGTCCGGCGGGGTAATGCGCCCCTTGAGCACATCGCCGCAGCGACAGCCGGGCAGGGGGGGGACATCCGGCAAGGTGAGGTCAAGGCGCTTCATGGCGTCCATGCTCTCATATTCCGGGCGCAGGGCCAGGCCGCTCTGGGGTATGCGGCCTATGCCGCGCCACAGGGCGTCCGCCGGTTGGAAAAACTGTTCCAGCAGGGCGCGGGCGCGGGGGTTGCCCGTGTCGTCCACGGCGCGGGGATAGGCATTGACCACATCGGGCTTGCCGTCGCGCATCTGCTCGGCCATGAGGCAGAGGGCCAGCAGAATGTCGGCGGGCTGGAAGCCGCCCACAATGCCGGGAACATGAAAATCGCGCGCCAGAAAGGCGTAAGGCTCCAGCCCAAGAATGGTGGAAACGTGCCCCGGCAGCAAAAAGGCTTCTACGCCGCACTGGCTGTCTTCAAGCAGGATACGCAGGGCAGGGGGCACAAGCTTGTGCAGGGAGAGCACGCAGAAGTTGTTCAGCCCGCGCTGCTGGGCGGTGAGCAGGGTGGCGGCCACGGTGGGGGCGGTGGTTTCAAAACCAATGCCCAGAAAAACCACTGTATCGCCGGGGTTGGCCGCCGCAAGGGTCAGAGCGTCCAGCGGCGAATAGACAATTTCAACCCGCGCGCCCTGGGCCTGAGCGTGTTTGAGGCTGAGGCCGCCGGGGCCGGGCACGCGCAAAAGGTCGCCAAAAGTGGCTATGATGACGCGGTCACGGCCCGCAAGCTCAAGAAAAGCAGCTACTTCCGCATCGTGCGTGACGCATACGGGGCAGCCGGGGCCGGAAAGGTGCGTTACCGATTTGGGCAGGAGCGAGCGCAGGCCGCTCTGGAAGATGGCAACTGTATGGGTGCCGCACACTTCCATGAAACGCATTGTGCGACCATCAAGGGCGCGGTTAAGGCGATCAAGAAGGCTGTGGCACAGTTGCGGATTCTGAAAGGCGGTTTCCAGTTGCATGGGCATTCCTTTTTTGCGGCCCGCAGGGGATCGGCGGGCAAAACTCTGGCGGCATTCTCCGGGGCAAAGGCTCGGCCATTACTGGCGGT
Source organism: Desulfovibrio sp. UIB00 (assembly GCF_022508225.1). NCBI lineage: Bacteria > Pseudomonadati > Thermodesulfobacteriota > Desulfovibrionia > Desulfovibrionales > Desulfovibrionaceae > Desulfovibrio > Desulfovibrio sp. UIB00. The sequence goes on from NZ_JAETXJ010000005.1 coordinate 74,054, forward strand.
TCCGGCAAGGAGAAAGGCTTTTTACCTGCAACGCATGTGCTGCATCCAGCAGGAATAAAAAGCCTTTCTGCCGAGCCTTGAATGTAAAATGGTTGTGTGTATCAGGTCCATGATATGTTAACAATATGAGAAATTTTGTTCCCTGCCAAGGAAGTAAGCCTTTTTATGGAGAGAGTGTACTGCTTCGGTACTCGACCGGAATAAAAAGGCTTCCTGACGCAGGCAGGGGGCAACAGGGCCATATTGTTAATATATCATTAGGCCAGCGGGGCCAAAGTATTGAGGCCCGTTTCTACCGGCAGCCCGCACATGAGGTTGGCGTTGGCCATGGCCTGACCGGATGCGCCCCTGCACAGGTTGTCGATGGCAGAAACGATGATGAGCCGCCCCGTACGGGGGTCTACCACAAGACCCAGATCGCAGAACATGCTGCCGCGCACAAAACGCGTTTCCGGCAGCGCTCCCTTGGGCAGAATGCGAACCCACGGGCTGTGTTCCCACGTGCGGGTAAAGACCTCGCGCACTTCATCCAGGCTGGTGGCGGGGTTTTTGAGCTTGGTATAGATGGTGGACAAAATGCCCCTGTTGGTGGGCAAGATGTGCGTGTTGAACGAAATCCGCATGTCGTGGCCCGCCAGCAGGCTGAGTTCCTGTTCGATTTCCGGCGTATGCCGGTGCGTGGGCAGGCCGTAGGCGCGGAAATTGTCGGAAATCTCGCAGAACAACGTAGGCACTGCTGCCTTGCGGCCAGCGCCCGTGGCCCCGGATTTGGCGTCCACTACAATGTCATCGGTATGCACGAGGTCATTCTTGATGGCGGCGTACAGGCCCAGTATCACCGAGGTGGGGTAGCAACCTGGGTTGGCGATAAGTTTCGCACCTGCGATTTCAGCCGCATATAGTTCGGGCAGGCCGTACACGGCCTTGTGCAGCAGATCAGTGCATACGTGCTCGCGCTTGTACCATGTGGCATATGTTTCTGGGTCGCGCAGGCGAAAATCCGCCGAGAGGTCAACAACTTTCACCCCGGCGCGCAGCAGCATTTCAGCCATGTCCATGGCTGTGCCTGCGGGCACGGCAAGAAAGACCACATCGCACTGACGGGCGGCTTCCTGCGGGTCAAAAACGCTGATGACCACATCCGCGCCGGGCATGTGGTTCAGAAAAGGATAGAAATCCCCCAGCCGTTTGCCCGATTCTGCCCGCGAACAGGCCATGGCAAGCCGCATGGAAGGATGGCTCACGAGAAGCCGCGTCAGTTCCATGCCCGCGTAGCCGGTAATGCCCACCAGACCCACATTGATTGTCTTCATGCCACCGATCCTTTGGAAACTATGGTCGATAGTAGTGACGGAGCCGCGCCACGCAGACGGCAGATTGCCGCTGGCCGTGCCGCACCGCAGAGCCTTAAGCTTTTTTTGACTGACAGGCGCAGTCCGGGCCGCACTTCATCACGAACTTCATGCGCAGCTCGTAGAGGATGCTCTCCAGCAGCTTTCGCTCCTGTTCTTCCAGTCCATTTTCAGTTTTGGCGCGCAGCATTTCCAGTACATCAATGCTGTGCTTTGCCAGCGGCAGGTTTGTTTCCGTACCGCCGGTTTCGGGATTGGGCACCTCGCCCAGATGCACCAATGCCGATGACGCCAGCGAAATGATAAAGGTCGAAAACGTCACTTCCGGCATGGGGCCATCGGCCTTGCAGCCGCAGTTATTGTCACTCATGGCGACCTCGTGGCACGTAAACGGTTACGGTAACTGCAATTTGCGCCAAATGCCTGCGTCCAACATACAAGCTTTTACCGCCAGCGCAAGGGCTTGCGCCCTAGCTGTGGATCAGCGGCAGCGGCTCGCCTGGTTTGCCCGCCAGGGCCATGCGATAAGCTGCCAGCGCTTCTTCAAGATAGTCACGCGAGCCGCAGTGTCCACCCGCTTCAATGATGCCCCGGTTAAGGGCATGCAGCCCGGCCACCAGATCGGCCCAGTCCACCCAGCCCATATGGCCTATGCGCACCATGCGGCCCTTCATGTGATCCTGACCGCCAGCCATGCACACTCCGTAGTTATCCATGGCGATGCGCAGCACCTCGGCGCCGTCAACGCCCGCAGGCAGCATGACGCTGGTGATGCCCCAGGCAAAGTGGGTTTTGGCGTAAAGCTCAAGGCCCATGGCGGCAACGCCTGCACGGGCCAGCATGGTCAGCGCCCACTGCTTGGCGTAAATGGCTTCAAGACCGTTTTCCAGCAGCATTTCAAGACTTTCGTCCAGGCCGACCACAAGGTTCACCGCAGAGGTGAACAATGTTTGCCCCTGAGCGATCTTGGCTCGTTCCTTGGGCAGGTTGAAATAGAAGCAGCCGGGCGTGACGCTTTCGGCCCTTTTCCATGCGCGGGGCGAGAGCGCCAGCAGCGCAAGGCCGGGGGGCAGCATGAGGCCTTTTTGCGAGCCGGTGACAAGGCAGTCAATACCCCACTGATCCATGGGGCAGGGCGCGAGGCTCACGGCAGAGATGCCGTCCACCAGCAGCAGAGTGTCGGTATCGCGGGTGATGCGCGCCACTGCTTCCACAGGGTGCAGTACGCCGGTGGAGGTTTCGGAGTGCTGGATAAGCACCGCCGCGATGCCCGGATCGGCCTTGAGGGCCGTTGCAACGGCCTGCGGGTCAACGGCTTCGCCCCACGGCACTTCAAGTGTGGTGACTTCAAGCCCGCGCGAAACCGCGATCTCGCGCCAGCGCTGACCAAACTTGCCGCCCTCGACCACCAGTACCCGCTGGCCGGGGGTAAACAGACTGTACACCGCCGCCGTCATGGCGCCTGTGCCGGAACAGGAAAGGGGCAGAACCACATCTGCGGTGCCGAACAGCACGCGCAGGCGCTCCTGAACCCGGCCCATCACGGCCTTGAATTCGCTTTTGCGGTGGTGGATCATGTCTTTGGCAAGCACAAGACGTACGCGCTCCGGCAGAGGCGTGGGGCCAGGGGTGAGCAGGCGGACTTTGTTCAGCATGTCAAATCCTTCTAGTTACGCGCCCACTTGGGCGATAAAGCACTTCAGATAGGCCGTTTCGGGCATGGCGGCGTGGATGGGATGATCCGGCCCCTGGCCCCCGGCAAAAAGAATACGGGCATGCAGTTTGCGCTTGGCGGCGGCCTGCGTCAAGCAAGCGCGCAAAGACTGCGTTTCAAGATGGTGCGAACAGGACGAGGTTGCAAGTATGCCCCCCGGCGCCAGCAGTTGCACGGCCAGATCATTGGCCTGCTTATAGGCCGCCAGGCCAAGGGCCGCGTCCTTGCGGCGCTTGATGAAGGCCGGGGGATCAAGGCTGATGGCCTGAAAGCGGCGGCCCTCGTCGCGCATCTGGCGCAGCAGGTCAAAGGCGTCGCCGCACAGGGTTTGGGCTTCGCAGCCGGGGGCGTTGGCTCGGGCGTTTTCTTCCGCAAAGGCGAGCGCCAGGGCCGAGGCGTCCACAAAGGTGACGGAGCGCGCCCCCGCAGCTGCTGCGGTAACGCCGAACCCGCCAACATAGCTGAAAATATCCAGCACGTCGGCATCCTTGGCATAGCGCGCCAGTTCCGCCCTGTTGGGGCGCTGGTCGTAAAACCAGCCGGTTTTCTGGCCTGTGGCGCAGGGCGCGAAAAAGCGGCAGCCGTTTTCCGGCACTTCCAGCCTTTCGGGCAACAGGCCTTCGCTCTCTTGCTCGCGGGAGAGGTTTTCAAGCCCGCGCGCGGCAAGGTCGTTGGCCCAGAGAATGGACGTGGGGCGCAGCAGCGTGTGCAGGGCAGCTGTGAGCGCCTCACGCCTTTGTTCCATGCCCGCAGTGGTGACCTGTACGGTCAGGTGGTCGCCGTAACGGTCAATGACCAGACCGGGCAAAAAATCGCCCTCGCCGTGGCAAAGCCTGTACCAGGGGCCGGGATAGAGGCGCTGGCGCAGGGCCAGTGCCGATTCCAGCCTTTGGGTCAGCAGGGCTTCGTCCAGTTCCACATCGGGCTTGCGGCTGTGCAGGCGGGCGCAGATAAGCGAAGCCGAGTTGACGCACACGCTGCCAAGGGGCGCGCCGCGCCAGTCGCACAGTGTCGCGGATTCACCGGGGGCAAAGTCGGTGAGCGGGCTTTGTTTTACGTCCACCTCATTGGCGAAAATCCAGAGATGCCCGGCGCGCAGACGCCGATCTTCATTTTTTTTGAGACAGAGTTTGCGCATATGTTACTTTCCCGCTGCTTCGGCGGGGGCGGATTTTTGGGAGGTTTGCGCCGCAAGGGCGTTGATCTGTTCTTCCAGCGTTTTCTGACCGGCGACAGAGGAGCATGTAAACAGCGCGCCGGGGTCGTTCAGAGCAGCCAGTATTTGCAGAATACCTATACGCTGGCCCTTGGCGCTGGCGGCTTCAAGCTGACCGGGGCGTTGCACAAAGGTCAGCAGGGCCTGACGTATGGCGTTGTTCTGCTGGGTGGGGGCAAGATCCAGCCCCTTGTCCAGAGTCTGGTGCAGCGCCGTGGCCGCCGCGCGCCCGTCGTGGGAAAGATTGAGCCCAACCCAGGCCAGCGCGCCGTGATCCTTCACGGCGAGGTGCAGATCGCTGAAGCTTTGCATCAGCAGGGCCTGTTCGCTGGTGCTGATGATTCCGGCATCGTACAGGGTGAACGAGCAGTCCACGTCCGCGAGGCCTTCGGCCTTGATGGACATTGTTTTTTTGTGCGAAGCGGTGCTCAGACCAAGGCTTTCAAAGGTCATGCTGGCCTTGAGCGCCGGCATGGCAAGGCCGGAAGCATCCTCAAGCAGGCTTTTGGAGGCCGCAAGGTCGCGGATAAAGCTGGTTGTGTGGCGCGGCGAGTTGGAAAGCCAGTCAAAACCCACGCTGCCAACAGTCACGCTGCCGTTTTCCACAGCAAAGGTCATGCCCGAGGCGCGCACCTGCCGCACAAGGGGCGGGTCAGCAGCCAGAATTTCTTCCACAACCGGGCCAAGGGCCTTAACTGCTGCGTCCATGTCGTTTTCGCTCATGGCGGCTGCGTCCATAAGGCGGTGCAGCAGGCCCAGCTCCGGCAGGGTGAGGCCGTTGGCTTCAAAGCTCGCCATACGCATGCTCTCGTGCCCATCAAGGCGGCTCTGCATGTCTTCAATGCGCATATGCTCGACTGATGCGCCGTCCCATCCCTTGATCAGCGATTCTTTAATGGTCAGCTGGGCCAGACCTTCCTTGCCGGGAAGGCTGACGCTCAGAAAAAAGCTGTGCGCCTTGTCTGCGCCCATGAGGTAGGTGGCGGCCAGCGCGTCAATGGGTGCTCCGTCAAGAAAACGCCCCACCAGTTCACTCTGACTGCGCAGTTCGTCAATTTCTTCGCGCTGCACCGAGCCTCGGGCCTCGGGCGTGCGCAGGGCCAGATTGCGCAGCACGATGTTTTCGGCCACGGGCATCATGCCCACATCCTTCAGCACCATGGGCCGCAAAGGGGTGTAGGCCAGCAGCATGCGCATGGGAATGCGGAGCGAAACCTCCGCCACTTCATACGCAAGTGGCCCCTGGGGAGTTTCGCCGCGCAGGCGCAGGCCGTACAGGGTCAGGGTGCGCGACAAGGGCGAAAATTCCACCCTGTCCACTGCGGCCTGCGTGGATATGCCGTCGCCGGAGATCCCGATGCTCTGGATGCCCCTCTGCACCTGCCCCTCCACCAGAGGGCTCAGGCCGAAAAACAGACCCAGAAAACCCGCCGCGATCAGAATAACCACGGCGGCTGGCAAATATGCTTTTTTCATTCAGGTTTCTCCAGCTTCAAAACTTCAGCGGCAAAATTTCAAGTGCGGGCTTGCGCCGCGCACCGCAGGTATTCAGCCGATTTTGCTAAAATGTGTTCGGCAAGGGCCGTGGCCCACATGCACTTTAATCCACCCGGTGGTGGCAGCCAATACTTACCTTGTTGCGCAACGCGGCCTGCGTGATGATGTACGAGGTCTGCGAGCCGTGGAAAAGATCCACCAGCCGCCGCGATATACGCGTGCGCTTGTAAAAGTCGTGGATATGCCGCACAAGGTCGCGCATGTCTTCAAAGGCGCGGCGCAGGCGCGCCTCTGTCCGGGCAATGCCCACGTAATTCCACATGGTATTGCGGATGTTTGCCCAGTCCTGAGCCACAAGGGCCGGGTCGTCCCTGCGCTCATCGCCTTCGTGTTTCCAGTCTGGGATGGCGGCGGCAAGGGCCTTGGGCAGGCCGCTTTCGGCCACCACGCGGTGGGACAGATCCTTGCCGCTGCTCACGCCCCATACCAATGCCTCAAGCAGGGAGGTGCTGGCAAGACGGTTGGCCCCGTGCAGGCCGGTGCAGGCGCATTCTCCGATGGCGTATAGCCCGTGCAGCGAGGTGCGTCCATGCACATCGGTGAGTACGCCGCCGCAGAAATAGTGGGCCGCAGGCACCACGGGGATGGGCTCCTTGAGAATGTCGATGCCGGCCTCGCGGCATTTTTCGTATACGGTAGGAAAGCGCGTGGGCACGTCCTGCTCCACGCCGCTCACATCCAGATACAGGCAGGGCGCGCCGGTGTGCAGCATTTCGTCCATCATGGCCTGGGCCACCACGTCACGCGGGGCCAGGTCGCCCCTGGGGTCGTGGTCGAGCATGAAGGCGCGGCCCTTGCTGTCAAGCAGGCGCGCGCCCTCGCCGCGCATGGCCTCGGTAATGAGCGAGCGGCGGTTGCTGCGTTCTTCGTACAGCGCGGTTGGGTGGAACTGCATGAACTCGAGGTTGGCAAGATCAACGCCAGCGCGAAAGGCCATGGACATACCCGTGCCCACGCAGCCGGGCGCGTTGGTGGAGTGCAGGAAGACCTGCCCCACGCCGCCGGTGGCAAGCACAGTCCAGTCCGCGAGGATGGTTTCCGTTTCGCCGGTTTCTTCATTGAGCACGTACGCGCCAAGGCAGCGGTTGCGCACCTCGTAGCGGTACTGCGAGGCCTTGGCGTGGTGGTGGCTGGTCAGAAGGTCGATGGCGGCGCGGCGGTGCAGCCGTGTGATGCGCGGATGCGCCAGCACCTGGGCGGTGAGGCCCTCCATGATGGCCCTGCCCGAAAAGTCGGCGCAGTGCAGAATACGCTGGGTGGAATGCCCGCCCTCGCGCGTGAGGTTGAACGTGCCGTCCTCGTTGCGGTCAAAGGGCACCTGGGCGCGCTTGATGAGCACCTCATCCACGCACTGCGGGCCTTGCGCGCACAGAAAACTGACGGCCTTGTTGTAATTATAATTGTGCCCTGCAACCAGAATGTCCTTTTCCAGAGCTGGCGCGTCCGAGGGATGTTCTGGCGTGGGATTTGCCTGATAGATGATGCCGCCCTGGGCAAGTTCGGAGTTGCCGTCAGCCAGCCTGTCTCCGGCGTTGAGCAGGAGAACGTCGCAGCCAGAGTCGGCAAGGGTAAGTGCAGCGGTACATCCGGCAACGCCCGAGCCGATGATCAGCACGGGCACATGACGGCGAATAGAATTCACGGCGCAAACCTCAGTTACCGCAAGCTTCAAGCATGCGGGTTAGGGAGAGACGGGCGGGGGGGCAGAGGTTCTCCTCAATGTGCAGAGGCGAAGCTGCTCCGGCGGCTACGCTTTGCAGCGTGGCCAGAAGCTTCTTTTCCGTAACCTTGGCCATGTTGCCGCAAATGGCATGGCCCAGCGGCAGGATGCGGCATTGGCCCGCATGGCGTTCAGCCAGACGGTACACAAGGTTGTTCTCCGTGCCGACAATCAGGGTCGTGCCCGGTTCTTCGGCGGCTACGCGGGCCGCCTCCTTGATGAGATATGACGTGGAGCCTGCGCCATCGCAGGCTTCAATGACTTCCTGCCTGCATTCGGGGTGGGCGATGACGCGGCAGCCGGGGTATTCGGCGCGGATGGCCTCCACATCATCGGGTTCAAAACGCGCGTGGATGGCGCAACAGCCGGGCCAGAGCAGCAGCTTGCGGTCAAGGGGCTGGGTTTCTGGCTGTACCAGCCCCGCAGCGCCCACGCGCAGCACATGGCGTTCGTCCTGGCTGATGCCCAGAGTTTCGGCGGTATTGTTGCCCAAATGCCTGTCGGGCAGAAAGAGCACGCCATCGCCCTGATCCAGCGCCCAGCGCAGCATGATCCTGGCATTGGCAGATGTGCAGACCGCGCCGCCAAATTCGCCCACCACGGCCTTAAGGGCCAGATCTGTGTTGACATAAGCCAGCGGAATGATCTTGCGGCCTGTGGCTGCGAGCTGCTCCAGCACCTTGCGGGCCAGGGGGGCCGGGGTCATGCGCGACATGAGGCAGTCTGCGTCCAGACTGGGCAGATGCACGCCCTGGCCGGGCTTTGCCAGCAGGGCGGCGGATTCACCCATAAAATAGACGCCGCAAAAAACAATGTGGGCCGCGTCAATGCCGGGAACGCGGCGGGCCAGCTCCAGCGAATCGCCGGTGATGTCGCAGTGGCGCACCACGTTGTCGTTCTGGTAGTGGTGCCCCATTATACACAGATTCGCGCCAAGCTGTTTTTTCAGGGATGCGATTGCAGCGCTTGTGTCTTGCATGTCAGGTTCCTCAGCAGGCAGTATGAAAAAAGAAGTGGCAAATGCGGAAATTTGTTCCGGTGATGTCACTGTGTTGTCGCAATGTCGCCGTATGGTTGCCGCCGTGGGTCAGCGTGTTGTTTCCAAGGCTGGCGGTTTGCGGTGTGCGGAAGTATGGCAGCAGAACGCGGGCATGGCTGTTGCTGCGGCTACACTGCCAGCAGGGTCATGCTGAAATCTGCCGACACTGCGGAATGGGTCAGACGCCCCACAGAAATAAAATCGGGCCTGCGCGGCTCGGTGAGCGCAAGGGAGCGGATGGTATCCAGCCGCACGCCGCCGCTCACTTCGGTTTCGATGGAGCGGGGCACAAGGGCGAGAGCCTCGGAAAGGCGCTGGCCGTCCATGTTGTCCATCATGATGCGGTCAGCCTTGGCGGCTACTGCTTCGTACACGTGGTCAAGGGTGCGGCACTCCACCTCGATGGGCGGGCAGGGCGCGTACTGCGCCCGCAGTTTGGCAACCGCCGCCGTGATGGAGCCAGCGGCATCAATGTGGTTGTCTTTGAGCATGAGCATTTCTGTCAGGTTTTTGCGGTGGTTGTGCCCACCGCCAGCCTGAACGGCGTATTTTTCGACCCAGCGCAGACCCGGAGTGGTTTTGCGTGTATCGAGCAGATGTACGCCAGTGCCTTCCAGTTCACGCACGTAGCGGGCGGTGAGGTTGGCAATGCCCGAAAGATGGGTGATGAAGTTCAGAATGACGCGTTCGGCCTTGAGCATGGCCGTGGCTGGGGCCGTGATATGCGCAACCTCTGTCATGGAGGGCACGGCGGCGGCTTCCCTGACCAGCGCGCGCCATGTGAACGGCGCGCCGAGGCTTTTGAAAACAGCGCCGATAATCGGCAGGCCCACAACCAGGGTGTCTTCCTTGGCGCGGATAACGGCGTTCATGGAGGATTCTGGAGCGAAAAGCCCCAGAGCGGTCATTTCAGGGCCGTCTTCCTCAAGAGCGAGATCGATGGATTTTTGGAGTAGCCGCTGACCTTCGGGAGAGAAAAATGCGGCCCAGGGCGTGAACATTGCGCTTGTCCCCATTTCTTGCACGTGCTAAGTGGAAACTCGCCCGTCAGGGCGTGCTCCGCACACGCTGCAAGACTGTAAATATGGCCCGATTGCGGCGGTTGCCCAATACGGGTGTGGTGTAATAGATAGAATGCCCCGTGTTTCGCGTCAAGCTGCCGGGACTTCATGAGTTTTTTCACAAGCATGACGTGCTGGTGACAATCACACGTTTTTTGCTTAACAGTCGGCAGTGTTTTGCGGCTGGCTGTCGGGGATCGTAAAAAATTGCCCCGGATTGCCGTGCCGCCCATCGTGTGCGGTTTTGGGGGCTGCCATCGGCTGTTGCCCGTGGCGGAGCTTTGCCGCTCCTTGTTGCAGGGTTGCGCCTTGGGCGCGACCATTCCACTTTGGCTACAGACTGGATTAAAGGCGCGCCATGGCAGATCAGCACAACGACAAATTCCGTACCGATCCTGCGGAACAGCCCGGCAGCGCGCAGCCCACTGTAGTACCTCCCCATCCTTCATCTGAAAAAGACACCCTGCCCACGGGCGCGGCCTCTCTGCTGACTGCGGAGCGGCCCGATGCCCATGATCAAGATTTTGCCGCAGAATACGCCGATGCCGAATTCGTGCATCCGGCTGACATGGCGGACCATCTGGAGAATCTGAGTCTCGAAAAGCAGGTCAGCACCCTGAGTCGCATGTCCAAGGAGGACGCCGCCGAGGCGCTGGCCGAACTGGACGAGAACATGGCCGTGGACGTGCTGGAAAATCTGGACGACGACGTAGCCGCCCAGATTATCGCCGAGATGTCGCCTGACGACGCCGCCGACGTGCTGGACGAACTGGACGAGGACCACCGCGACGCCCTGCTGGAAAAGCTTGACCGCGAAGATTCGGAAGAATTGCGCAACCTGCTCAATTTTGACCCGGATTCTGCGGGCGGCGTCATGAACACCGAGCTTATTCTGCTGGAAAAGAATTTCACGGCAGACGAAGCTATCGCCCATATCCGCAGCGAAATGGAAGACAAGGAAAGCCCCTACTACGCCTATGTGGTGGACGAACATCAGGTACTTGTGGGCGTGCTTTCTCTGCGCGACCTCATGCTGGCGCGCCCCGGCACCATCGTGGGCGACGCGGTTTCGGGACAGAGCGTTGTCAGCGTCACCTACGATACGGACGAGCGCGAAGTGGCAAGCCTGCTCTCGCACTACAATTTTATGGCTATGCCCGTTGTGGACAACGAGGGGCATATCCTCGGCGTGGTCACCTATGACGACATCATGGACATCATGCACGAAGAAGCCAGCGCCGACATGCTGGGCATGGTGGGCGCCGACCCGGAAGAAAGCGTGGATACCCCCTGGCTTGAGAGTGTGCGCAAGCGCCTGCCCTGGCTGTTTGTGAACATGATAAATTCCGCCCTCTCGGCCTCTGTGGTCTACATGTTTGAGGGTTCTATCGCCCAGATGGCCGTGCTGGCCGTGCTCATGCCCATGGTGGCCAATCAGGCGGGCAATACGGGGCAGCAGGCTCTGGCGGTGATGATCCGCCAGTTGGCCACAGACCGTTTTGACCAGAAAAAAGCCTGGATGGCTGTGGTGCGCGAGGGCAAGATCGGCATTGTCACTGGCATGGCCATGGCTGTGGTGGCCTTTTTCGCTGCATGGTGGTTCACGGGCCTGCCCATGGTGGGCGGCGTCATGGGCGGGGCGCTCTTGTGCGACATGCTTTTGGGTGCTGTGGCTGGCGGTTCCATCCCGCTTATTTTTCGGGCGCTGGGGCGTGACCCCGCGCAGGCTTCAAGTATTTTTCTCACCACCATCACCGATGGCGCAGGCTTTTTTATCTTTTTGGGCCTGGCCTCTCTGTTCATTTTATAAAAAATTTGTCACCCTTGGTCTGTTTGAGGGATCATGCCCCTGCAACGGCGCGGCTGTTACAGGGCAACCTTGCGTTGCTCCGTGTGCTGCATCATAGCCGCTGCGGCTTTCTTGCCGCGCGGCCAGGGCATGGAGGCCTTCCGGCTTTGTCCCCCATTGCCGGATTAGACGCCAACAGCCGCCACAGGGGAAGCGGGCCGAAACATCAGCTGCGAGAGCCGCAAAGCCGTGCCAATGGGTGATATTCCGGGCGAGGTCTGCCGCATTTTGCTGGTGGACGATCACAAGCTGCTTATGGAGGGCGTGCGCAGTCTGCTCGCGCCTTACGGGCATCTGCGCGTTGTGGGCATGGCCCAGAACGGAGGCGAGGCTGTGGCTCTGGCGGCATCCCTGCAACCGCATTTGCTGGTGCTTGACCTTGGCATGCCCGGCATGAACGGTCTTGAAACAGGGCGCGCCGTGCTTGAGGTGCGGCCCCAGACGCGTATTTTGGTCTATACCGGGCATGAAGATCAGCGCTGGCTGCCGGAGCTTATTGATCTGGGCATTATGGGGCATGTGCGCAAGTCTGAATCGCCCGGCGTGCTGCTGCGCGCCATTGAAAGTGTGCGCGCGGGCGAGATTTATCTGAGTTTTTCTGATCCGGGCGGCCGTGTGGCGGCCATGCTGCGGCAGCGGCGCGAGGCTGCCGATACGGCGAATGCCGATGCCGGGGCTGATCTGGGGGCGCTTTCGCCCCGCGAGAAAGAGATTTTTCGTTTGCTGGCTGACGGCATGAGCGTCAAGAGCATAGCCGCAGAACTGTATATCAGCCCCAAGACGGTGGAAACCCACAAGTACAATCTGCTTACCAAGTTGCAGGCCGGGTCTGTGGGGGATTTGGTCAAGATTGCCATCCGGCACGGTCTTGTGAAGGTGTAGCGGAACGGCAGAAAGCAAAAAAGAAGGCCAGAAAGCAGGAATGCGGCAGTCCTGGGTGGGGGAGAGAGCCTGTCAGGCTGATTTACGCAAACCCGTCTTTTCCGCCCTGAATGCGTCAGCGCCGGGATTTTGATGCTCACGTACTTGAGTACGCTGCGCTCAAAATCCCGGCGCTTCCTTTTCAGGCCGCAAAAACCGTATTTTGCAAATTCGCCCAACACCAGCCGTCGCCTTCGCATTCGCTCCGGCGAGTTTAAGGAAGGCAACACAACGACCAGCTTTTGATGGCGGGGCGGAGGGAGTCAGAAAAGGCAAGAAAAGCAGAAAAGCTGGGAGAAAAAGGCAAAAGTAGGGGGAGAGTTTTTGCGGGATGGGTGAGCCTGTCAGGCTGATTTACGCAAACCCGGCTTTTACACCCTGAATGCGTCAGCGCCGGAATTTTGATGCTCACGTACTTGAGTACGCTGCGCTCAAAATCCCGGCGCTTCCTTTTCAGACCGCAAAAACCGTATTTTGCAAATTCGCCCAACACCAGCCATCGCCTTCGCATTCGCTCCGGCGAGAATAAGGAAAGCAACTCCACGACCAGCTCCTGGTGGTGAATATATTTTTTGACTCGCAAATTTCCTGTCTGGTCATGGCTGAACGGGAATTGGTGTCGTTACAAGTAACTTGTGGTGATTTTAGAATGTTTAGTGTTACTGAGAAAAGTACAAATGCAAACCCGAAACGAGCAATTTAACCAGTGGTACTTGGCTGAATGCGGATATTGATCGAAGCGAAAGCGTCCTCTGGCATTAACGCGGCGCGGAGGGAGATCACCTGAGCGAGCGTGGCGAGCGAGGGAAGCTCCCGCAGCAAGAGACGCGTTGCCCTCGCCACGCTAAGGAAGTTGAAAGCCCTTCTTATGGGGGTGCTTCGGGGGGGATGCAAGGGGGGCCGAGAAGGGGGCGTAGCCCCATAACCGGCCCCGCCTTGCCGCGCGCCGCGCAGGCGTCCCAAACACCGCCGGGTGGCGGAATCACATGCCCGAAGGGCAGTAAACTGCTTAAGCCCCACGCGGGGAGGCAAACCCCGCGCCCGAAAGACCGCAAATTCCCCGCACGCCAACAGGCTAACTCTCTCCCCCTCCCCTCTGGGGAAATCCCTTAGTCATTTTTTCACAATTCAGGATTCTCCTGATAGTACCCAACCCCTTTCCAAACTACCTTGGGCTAACCGTAAATAAACTTGCGTCGGCAAAAGGCCGCAAGGGGGAAACAATGGCTTTTGATTTCCAAAGAACCTTGAAGAGCGGGGCTGAGAATTCTGTGATGAAGTTCATTCTGCTGCCCGTGGTACTGTGTCTGTGGCTTGCCTGCCCGATGTCGGCGCAGGCCGCTGAGGCCCTTCCGGCTGCTCAGGCCGCAGTAACGGCGCAGGCTGAAAATGCCGCTCCAATCCAGACCCAGTCTTTTGTGGCTGTGGCTGCCGCCGAAACCTCGGTGCAGGCTGCGCCCGCTGAAGCCGCTCCTGCTGCTTCGCAAGCGACTGAAGCGGTGGCCATAGACAACCATCCGTGGTGGTACTGGCCGCTGGCCCTGCTGTTCTTCTGTTTTATCCTTGGTGTGATCGCCGTCATGGCAGGTGTAGGCGGCGGCGTTTTGTTTGTGCCGCTGGTGAGCGGGTTTTTCCCCTTCCACCTCGACTTTGTGCGAGGCGCTGGCCTGTTGGTGGCCCTTGCGGGCGCGCTGGCCGCTGGCCCCGGTCTGTTGCGGCGTAACTTCGCCAACCTGCGTCTGGCTCTGCCTGTGGCGCTGATTGCCTCTGCCTGCGCCATCGTGGGCGCCATGCTCGGCCTGGCGCTGCCGACCCATATCATCCAGACCTGCCTTGGTGCGACCATCCTCGGTATTGCCGTGCTGTTGCTGCTTTCCAAAAATTCCGTGCGTCCGGTAGTGACCAAGCAGGATGCCATCGGTCTTGCGCTCGGCATGAACGGCGTTTTCCTTGAACCCAGCACCGGCGAAGTGGTGGAGTGGAAAACCCACCGCACCCTGGCTGGCCTACTGCTGTTCATCGCCATCGGCATCATGGCGGGCATGTTCGGCCTTGGCGCTGGCTGGGCCAACGTGCCTGTGCTCAACCTGCTCATGGGCGCGCCCCTCAAGGTGGCCGTGGGTACCTCCAAATTCCTGCTTTCCATTACCGACACGTCTGCCGCCTGGGTGTATCTGAACCAGGGTTGCGTTATCCCGCTGATGGCCGTTCCTTCCATCGTTGGCCTCATGCTGGGTTCTGTGGTGGGTGTGCGTCTGCTTGCCAAGGCCAAGCCCAAGTTCATCCGCTACATGGTTATTGGCGTGCTCTTCTTCTCCGGGGCCAAGGCCCTCATGAAGGGCCTCGGCTGGTAATCCGCATCGGATACGCTTGAACTGAAGGGAGAAAACAATGACCACTGATCTGAAGAACGACATAAAGGCCTCCCCCGCGCAACTGCGCTATGCAGACACCCTGTTCTACGGCGCGCTGCTGGGCTTTGTGGCAATGCTTGTTACTTACGCGCTCTATGTTTTTGGCGTGCTGACGCCGCAGATTCCTCTGGACCAAATGCCGCACCTGTGGACGCAGAACGCAGCAGCCTACCGTGCTGCGGGCAATATTCCTCAAGGTTGGGGCTGGCTTGCCCTTGTGGGTAAGGGCGATATATGCAATTTCATTGGTATCGCTTTTCTTGCGGCGCTCACCATCATCTGCTTTGTGCAGCTTGCGATCAGTCTTGTGCGCCAGAAGCAGTGGATTATGACGATTATTGCCGTGCTTGAAGTGTTGGTGCTCAGCCTTGCGGCTTCGGGCGTTCTGGTGGCTGGCGGCCATTAGTCGGGGTTTTGCCTTACGGGGCCGGGGAACGTGCCGCCGTGGAGCTGAACCGCACCAGCGGGCTTGACGGCGGCGCAGACCTTGGAGGGCACATGTTTGCCACGATAAAAAACTACTTCGCGCATCTGCTGGAAGTTCCGGAGGCTGTGTCTCCGGCCCGGTACCGCTCACTGCGGCGGCTGATGACAGTGCTCATGGTGGCCGTTTCGGTTACGCCGCTACTACTGCTTTCGGCCATCAGCCACGTGCAGTACATGCGTACCCTTGAGCGCGAGCTTGAAAGCCCGGTGTACGCCCTGGCCCGCAAGTCGCAGGCGGCACTTGAACTGTACCTTGGTGAACGTGTTTCCACGGTGAGTTTTCTGGCCCACGCGTACACCTTCAAGGATTTACTGGACGAACGAACTCTCAACCGCGTGTTTCTGGCCCTTAAAAGTGAATATCAGGGCTTTGTGGATATGGGCCTAGTGGACGCGGACGGCCAGCAGGTTGGCTATGTGGGGCCTTACAAGCTCAAGGGCGTGGATTACGCGGGCAAGCCCTGGCTGCGCGATACCGAGATAAAGGGGCGCTACCTCAGCAACGCAATTCTGGGGTATCGCGGGTATCCGCACCTTGTCGTGGCAGTGCACAGGCTTGAAGAAAACGGCGTTTCATGGACGTTGCGCGTGGCCACAGATACCCTGCGCATCCAGCAGGTTGTGTCCACCGTTGGGCCGGAGCATGATACTGACGTGTTTCTTGTGGACACGGAAGGCGTGCTGCAAACGGATTCCAATCTTTTCGGCAAGGCGCTGGAAAAACTGCCCATGGATTTGCCCCCGGCCTCGCACGAAACAGTGGTGCGCCGCATTACAGACCCCAAGGGCAGGCAGCTCATGGTGGCCTCGTGCACGCTGGCAGGCACGGATTTCATGCTGCTGGCCGTCAAGCCCACGGAAGACGCCATCCGCCCCTGGCTGGCCCTGCGCACGGAATTGCTGCTGGTCTTGTGCGGCGGCATTGCCCTGATCTTTATGGTTTCTAATCTGCTCATGCAGCAGCTTATAAACCGGTTGCAGGCCAGCGATGAACGCCGGGTCGCTGTTTTTGCCCAGATGGAGCACAACCAGAAGCTTTCGTCCATCGGGCGGCTGGCTGCGGGTGTGGCCCACGAGGTCAATAATCCGCTGGCCGTCATTTACGAAAAGGCGGGGCTTGCCCAGGATCTTTTGAGCATGGGCAAGGTGTGCGGCGACGGCAAGGACAAGGAAAGGCTTTGCGCACTGCTGGAAGGCATTGAAAGCACAGTGGAACGCGCGCGCGGCATTACCCACAGGCTATTGGGCTTTGCCCGCCGCATGGAAGCCAACCGTCAGGCCCTGCACATAGAAGAAGTTATTTCAGAAACCCTTGGTTTTCTTGAGCGCGAAGCCAAAAACCGGGGCGTCAAACTTGAAGCGGAACTGCCGCCCAACCTGCCGGAAATTGTGTCCGACAGAGGCCAGTTGCAGCAGGTGTTCCTCAATATCGTGGGCAACGCGCTGGACGCGCTGGCCGGTGGCGAGGGGAGCACGCAGACTCCGCAGGGCGAAGAGCGTTTTGTTAAAATCCGCTGTCAAAGCCAGAACGGGCAGATGCTGGTGAGTGTGCAGGACAACGGCAAGGGCATGTCGCCCGAAGTGCTCCGGCATATTTTTGAGCCGTTTTACTCCACAAAAAAAGACAAGGGAACCGGGCTCGGCATGTTCATCACCTACGGCATCGTGCGCAAGCTTGGCGGCGAAATTCACGTGCAAAGCGAAGAAGGGCGGGGCAGCACCATAAGCATCACCCTGCCGCTTACTCCGCCAGATGTCGCGGTGGAGGTGTAGAATGTCATTACGCATCCTTCTGGCTGACGATGAAAAAGAATTTGTCGATACCCTGGCAGAGCGACTTTCGCTTCGCGGATTTGCTCCCTATGTGGTTTATGACGGCATCAGCGCACTCCAGGCCGCCACGCCGGAAAAACCCGATGTTGTGGTGCTTGATCTCTTCATGCCCGGTTTGTCGGGTGATGAAGTGCTGCGCCGCCTCAAGGTTCTGTACCCGGATTTGCCGATTATCCTGCTGACGGGGCACGAGGCCGTGGACGACAACGGCACAAACCCCGTGGCGCAGGCCTTTGCCTGCCTCACCAAGCCGTTGAGCTTCAATGTTTTTCTGGAAACACTGCAAGCTGCAGTGCGTGAAGGCAAGGAATGCTCAGCCAGCGGAGGCAAGTCATGAATGAAAGTCAGTGCATGGCCCGCTTGCTGGCTTCCGCCGTTCACGACATGCGCAACGTGCTGGCAGTGATACGTGAATCTGCCGGGCTGGCGCAGGATCTGGCAACGCTGGCTGGCGGCAAGGCTGTTGCCGCGCCTGGGGCAGAGCGGCTTTCATCGGCATTGAGTGAAGTGCAGCGTTCCATCATCCAGGGGGCGGCCCTTTCCGAAGCCATGGACTTCATGGCTCAGGCTGGAGGCATGGAGCCCGGCGGTGCTGGCCCCTGCGATCTTGCGCGGGTGAGCCGCAGTTTCTGTCTGCTGGCGGCGCGTCAGGCGCGCGCGGCGCAGATACACCTGACCAGCGGCGAAACTGAAGAACCCGTGTGGGCCAATGTGCCGCCTTTGGCTGTGCTGCGGTCGCTGCTTGAAGTGTTTGATCTCTGCGCCTCGGTGGGCGGGCAGGTGAACCTGCGCCTTACCGCCGGACGGCGGCAGAAGGAAGAAGGCATTATTGTTGAGGCACTGGAAGGGGCCAACCGCGAAATGGCCCTGGCGGCCATGACGGGCAGCCCCATGCTGGACGGCATGCGCCCCGGTTGGCGCGCCGTGCTTATGCCCTGGCGGGATGCCGGGCCAAGATTTTTCCTTTCCATTTCGGCCTGCGATAGCGAAGGCGAATAACCGGCGCCGGCATGTTGCCGGGCCTTCAAGGAGTATTCCATGACCAAGGAAGACATCAAAATCCTTCTGGTGGACGATGAAAAGCAGTTTGTGGACACGCTGTCGGAGCGCCTTGCCATGCGCGGCTTTGAAGCGCGGGTGGCCTATGACGGCCCCGAGGCCCTCAAGGCTGTGGAGCAGCCCACCGACGTTATCGTGCTTGACCTGCGCATGCCCGGCATGGACGGCTTTGAAGTGCTGCGCAACGTCAAGAAGAGCAATCCGCAGGTTCAGGTCATCATTCTTACGGGCCACGGCGGCGACGCTGAAGAACAGACCGCCTATCGCATGGGTGCGTACAACTTCCTCAGAAAGCCCATGGACATTGACGAATTGCTCAACAGCATTCGCATGGCCTACCGCGACAAGCTTGAGAACGCCATGGTGGCTGTTTCTCTGGCCGAAGGCGGTGATTTTGACTCCGCACGTGATGTTATGAACGAAAAGGACGTGCTGGAAGAGCACGGTAAATAGGCGCTGGTGCAGCTTTGGCCGGGGAGGGCCGGATGGAGCGCATCCGGCCTGCGGCAAGAGTGTTTCTGTACGAAATGCTCTTGAAGGGGCTTGTCCCCCAGTCCCTGCCATAAACAGGCGTTGGCTGGTCTTGCCCGCCGCAAGGCGGCTGGTTCAAGCGTTAATTGTCCTGAAGCAGTTTTCTGAAACTGTCAGGGCGGCAGCGGTTCGCCATAGGAGTTCGCCATGCGTGTGCTTGTTGTGGATGACGAACCTGCCTTTTCGGAGCCTTTGGCCGAGCGTCTGGCATTGCGCGGCTACGAAACCGCAACCGCGCAGGATGCCGATGCGGCCCTGGCCGAACTGGCGCGCGGCCCCCGCGACCTCATATTTCTTGATGTGGGGCTGCCGGGTATGGACGGCGTGGATCTGCTGAAAATTTTGCGCGAGCACTACCCGCAGACCGATGTGGTGATGCTTTCAGGCGCAGGAGATATGGGCAAGGCCGTGCAAGCCATGCGGCGCGGCGCGTTGAACTGGCTTTCAAAGCCCGTGGGCATGGACGGCATCCTTGCGGAATGCCGCAAAGCGGCGGAACGCGCAGGCGCACGGCAGGAAGCCGCACGTCTGGCCGAGGCAGCCCGCTGGCGCAGCCTTGGCCGGGTAGCGGAAGGTGTGGCCCATGAGGTCAACAACCCGCTGAATATCATGGTGCAGGCCGCTGGCCTGATCCGTGACTGTCTGGAAGAGCCGGAAGCCCAAGCCCTGCCCGATATCGGCGAAGTGCGTGAAGCTGTGGACACCATCAGGACGCAGAGCCTGCGGGTGCGCGAGATTACGCGCAAGCTGCTCATGGTGGGGCACGGGCTTGACTCCCGTGTGGGCGCTCTTGATGTGGCTGCGGATGTGGCTCAGGTGCTGCGCCTGCTGCACGAACGCATGGAAAGCGCCCATGTGCGCTGCGATGTGCAAGTGCCGCAGGGCGAGGGCGCGCCCCGCCCCTTGGGTTCCGCCCCGGAATTGCAGCAGATATGCCTGCACCTGCTGGAAAACGCGCTGGATGCTCTCAGTGATACTGAATCCGCATCAGGAGCGGCAGAGCGCCCCGGCGGTCTGATTATCCTGACTGCCAGCACCAGGCGCGATGCGCAGGGGCAGGATTGGTATGACCTTGTGGTGCGCGATAACGGCCCAGGCATCGCGCCCGACATCATGCCGCACATATTTGAACCCTTTTTCAGCACGCGCGCCCTGCAAAGCCCGGTTGCCGCACATGCATCCGGCGGCAAGACGCTTGGCCGTTACGTGGGCCTGGGGCTTGCGGTGGCACGGTCTCTGGCGCACGCCCGAGGCGGCGAGCTGACAGCCGCCAACGCGGCTGATGGCGGGGCGGAATTCTGCCTCAGCCTGCCCCTGGCGGAATCCTTGGGAGAACACCCAACGCCCAAGGCAGAAGCATAGGACTCTGAAATTTTTCATATTGCGCGCAAGGTTCGATCTCTGACGTTTGCGCCACGCATCACCTCCATGCGCCCCAAGCGTTTACGGTGGAAGCCCCTTGCCAAGGGTTCGGCAAGGGGCAATTCTTTTATTGCAGGCCAACATAAAGCCCCTGCCGCAGGTTGTCCTCCGGCAGGGGCTTTATGTTAATGTTGTTGCGGGCTTTGCTCTTGCCCGGTCTGAATAATGGGGCGGGGCTCGGCGTGATTAAGAAAAAACTAATCCGGCAGCAGCACGTCGGTCTGAAATCCGGCGGCAACGCACTTGGCAATAAGATCGCCTGAACCGTCGTAAATTTTTACGTCGTAATTCAGGATATGCTTGCCGTTGCGCACCACAAAGGCCTCCGCCGTGAGGGGGGAAACCCTGCCGGGGCGCAGGTATTCAATGGTGGTATTCAGGCTTACCACGCCGTAATCCTTGCCCGCATTGGCGGCAGAGCCAAAGGCCACATCGGCCAGGGCAAAGATGGCCCCGCCGTGGGCCATGCCCATGCCGTTTTTGTGGTTTTCGGTGATCGGCATGGTTACCTTGGCATATTCCGGTGTGGCGCTTTCAATGGTCATATCCAGATAGCGCACCAGCTTGTCGTGCTTTTCCACGTAGTTTTTCATTTCCATCTCCACACGTACCCCTTGCCCTGGCGTTTAGCGAGTCGGCTTTGTCTCAGGCACATGCCTTGTTGCCGCACCACCGCGCCAAAGTTGGCGTTTAAAAAACCTTGAGAATACGCATTCTCAAGGCTGTTTTGCTCTTGTGAAAAAGAACGGGCTGAAGGCCTCGGCTTTCAGCCCGTGTTACATCAAACAAATGCAGATATGGTTTATTCAACCTGCTGGATGCCGTCCAGCTTCCAGTTGCCGCCTGTCACAGGGCGCATAAAGTGCCACACTTCGCGCGCGGAAGACGGCGTCTGCTGTTCAGGGCTTTCACGCAGGAGCACGTCAAAGAACACCTGTGCGTACTGCTCCTGACCTTCATCGGTCACACCGAGCAGCTGGGCATTGACCAGCAGAATTTCTGTGGTGCTCGGCTTGGGATCGGCTTCCATCTGCTCGCGCACTGATTTCTGCACGGCCTCGGTGGTGAACTGCGCGATATCGTTCATGTCGCGCTTGTCCCAGGCCGTCTGCAAACGGGTGTATGCCATCTTGGCCCCGCGCAGGAATTCATCGGCATCAAAACCGGGAGGCATCGGAATCTGCGGGCCGGGAGCTTCAGCTTCGCCAGCGCCGCCCTGCCCACGCAGTGCGTCCCAGCCATTGCTCGCACTGTCATTACGCATCATGCCCGCTTCGGGCTGCGCGGCCTGTGCGTCTTGCGCGCCTGCGGATGCTTGCGCTGGCCTCTGCGAGCCGCGAAAGGCGGCAAAAAGCTTGAGGCCGAGGAAAATCATCAGGCCGATGAGCAGGATATCCATAAAACCGCCGCCAGCAAAGCCATGACCGCCCAAGAGCGAGCCTATGAGCGTACCGGCAAGCAGGCCGCCCATGAGGCCGCCCATACCGCCAAACATACCGCCAGGCCGCGCGGCAGGGGCCGCTTGTGCCTGAGGCTGAGCGGCGCTGGGCTTATTCTGGAAAGTGGTCTGTGGACGGGGCGCAGGCGTGCTCATAAAGGGCTTGCTGCCAAACGACCCCCCGCCTCCAAGACGAGCGGCAAGTGCGTCATCAGACAGGGCGAACATAAGCGAACAGCAAAGCAGAACAAGAATCGTCAAAAAAGCTTTTATTTGCATGAACATCTCCCATAAGGGCGGTGTTGGTCATCTCCTTGAGTGGCGATATGACCGGATAGTACTTTCTGTACAAGCCTTATCTACTATAATCATTATGCAGATTAAGGCAAGTCTGGGTAAAACGCGGCAAGGGGCGCAATTTTTTGCTCTCTGCGGCGTGGGTGGAAAAGTATTTTTGCAGATTTGAAGCCAGCAAATTCGGCGGCTTGGGGGATTATTTTTGCAGCGAGGTCAGCCCGTCAAGAATTGTCCACGGATTAGGCGGGCAGCCGGGAATATACAGATCAACGGGCAGCAGTTCGCTCACGCCACGGTTGCACTGCTCGCTCTCGCGGAACAGCCCGCCGGAAATGGCGCAAGCCCCCACGGCAATGACAACGCGCGGCTGCGGAGTTGCCTTGAAGGTGTCAAGCAGGGCCAGCCGCATGTTTTCCGAAACCGGGCCAGTCACGGCAATACCGTCAGCATGGCGGGGCGAGGCCACAAAATCGATGCCAAAGCGCCCAAGGTCAAACACCAGAGTGGTGAGCACGTTGCTGTCGGCCTCGCAGGCGTTGCAGCCTGCGGCGCTGACCTGCCGCAGCTTGAGCGAGCGGCGGAACAGGGAAAACCGGGACGGCGTGGGCTGCTCTGCAAACGCCTGACCGGGAATTACCAGCAGGCCCTCGCGGGTAAAGGACGCCATGCGGTGTTGCCCGGTAAAGGTAAAGGCACCCTTGGGGCAGGCGGCACGGCATGCGCCGCAAAAGGTGCAGCGCCCCATGTCCAGCGTGGGAGTACTGTCTTCGGCACCAGCGGTGGGCAGCAGGGCACCAGCGGGACAGGCCGCGTAGCAGGCGCGGCACGAGCCGCAGGAAACCTGTGCAAGCTCGGGCCGGCCCAGATACCGGGGCGAGAGCGAGGGCTGGAGTTTGGGGTAATCCAGCGTGCGGTATTTTTGGTGCAGGCGTTCCTTGATAATACGCAGCATGTCAAAGCCTCACAGATCGTGTCCGCAGTACGAGAGGTTGAAACTCTTGTTGCAGAGCGGGAAGTCGGAAATCTGGTTGCCGCGCAGGGCCATGGCAAGGCCTGACCAATTGTGGAACGAAGGATCGATGGCCTTGTAGGTCAAAAATCTACCGTCAGGCCCGGTAACAGCCACGTGGCAGATTTCGCCGCGCCAGCCCTCAACCTGCGATACTGCGAGGGTATCGGGCGGAAGGGACGCAAGGGCCTCTGCGTCTGGCCGTTCCGCAAGGGGGGGCAGGTTGGCGAGGGTGGAAAGGTCCGCCTCAAGCAGGCGCAGGGAATCGTCAATCTCCTTGCTGCGTACGAGGGTGCGGGCCAGAACATCACCCGTGTTTTCAACACGCGGCGCGCAGTCCCTGGTGGGCAGGTCGGCAAGGGGAAAGTGGAAACGCGCGTCAATTTTGAGTCCGCAGGATCGCGCGGCCATGCCCACCAATCCGAGATTCTGGGCAGTTTCCCTGCTGACGTAGCCCGTGCCCGTGAGGCGTTCAAGCACGCTTTCGGTGTGCAGCATCACGTCCACAGCGCCGCGCACATCGCGCCCTGCCGCCTTGATGCGTGCGAGCATGTCTGCGCAGCCTTCAGCGTCAAGATCATAGGCCGTGCCGCCGGGGCGCAGCAGCCCCCGGCCAAACCGATTGCCGCACAGACAGGCTGTGGTGTTGAGAAAATCACCGCGAATGCGGCCATTCCATGAAGCAGTCGGCAAAAAGCCCGTATCCCCGGCAATGGCCCCAAGGTCGCCCGTGTGGTTGGCAAGTCGCTCAAGCTCAAGGCCCACCCGCCGCAGACGGTGAGCGCGCGGGCCGACCACGCAGCCCGCAAGGCGCTCAAGCAGTACGCAATGGGCCGTGGCATGGCCTATGGTTGTATCGCCTGCGGCGCATTCCAGCAGGGGCAGACAGCGGGCAAGAGGGCCGCGCACAAGCATACGCTCAAGCCCACGGTGTTGATAGCCCAAGGCAATTTCAAGGTTCAGCACATTTTCGCCATGACACTGAAAGCGGAAATGCCCCGGCTCAATAACCCCGGCATGTACGGGGCCAACGGCAACCTCATGAATTTCTTCGCCTTCAACCCTGTAGAAGGGATAGGGCTGGGCAGCCTGTCCGGGCGCTGCGGCAAGCGAGCCGCCTTCGGCCTGCGTTCTGGCATTGGCTTCGGCGGCGTCCGGGATGCGGCGCACACTTTTGAGCCAGGGATGGCCCTCGGGTCGTATGCCCCATTGTTCAAATATCTCGCGTTCAAACAGATGCGTCTGAGGCGTGGCGGGCGTCATGGAAGCATAAAATTGCAAGGGGGCGGTGCGCATGGCGGCCAGATAGTGCGAACTGTCCTGAGCCAGTACGCAGCACAATCCCGCAGGGGCGTTTTCGTCCGAAGATTCCGGCAGGCCGAACAGGGCCAGCAGACGCCAGCCTTCGGCAATGTAGCGGCGCACAAAAGCTCCCAGTTCTTCAACAGAAACAGGGGGCATGCCCGACAGCGGCACGGTATCGCGGTAATCGAATAGCATCGGCCCTCTCACCGTTGGCAGCGCAAAACCCGGTGGGTTTTGGCATCAGCCTTTGGCGCTTACGCGCCTATGAGCGCAGCGGCGCGGTTAAGAAAATTCCACAGCCAGTCAGGAATCCACAGGCCCAGAGTCAGCACGGTCAGCCCCAGCACCAGCGGCGGCAGGACGCTCAGCACTGGCTCGGTGTTTGCGGGCGGCAGATCCACGGGGCGGTTGCCCTGCACCATGCGCAGCACCGACACGGAAAGCCCGACAAATATTATGGCCAGCAGCACCAGATACCCGGCGGAAAGCCAGGGCAGGTCTGCTGCCAGCATGCCCTTGAAGATGAGCAGCTCGCTGACAAAAAGCCCAAAGGGCGGCGATCCGGCTACAGCCAGAAATCCTGCTGTCCACAGTGCCGCCGTGGCGGGCATGGTCCAGCGCATGCCGTGTACGTCGTAGCTGGAATAGGTGTGGTAGCGGGCAAGGATGTTGCCAGAAAGCAGAAAGAGCATGCATTTTGTGAGTGAATGGCAGACCGCATGCAGCATTGCGCCGGGCACAGCCACACCGCCCACGCCTATGCCCAGAGCCAGAATGCCCATGTGCTCAACGCTGGAATAGGCCAGCATGCGCTTGTAGTGGCCTTGCCCCACAATAAAGATGGCGGCTGTCATGAGCGAAAGAATGCCGAAAAACATGAGCATGCCGCCCGAAAGCCCGCCAAGCCCCGCAGCCAGCATGATCTGGTGCCCGCGCAGCATGCCCAGCATGGCGCAGTTGAGCAATGCGCCAGAAAGCAGGGCCGAAACCAGCGAAGGAGCCTGACTGTGGGCATCGGGCAACCAGTTGTGCAGAGGGGCGAGGCCCATCTTGGTGCCGTAGCCCACCAGCAGAAAAACAAAGGCCGCCTTGAGCCACGTGGGTTCGGCAAGGCCCGCATTACGCACAAACCAGCCCACCTGATCCATGCCGTCAGCTGCGCCAGTGGCGCCTTCCGCACCGTGAAACGACACGGCGAGCAATATGTTGCCCAGCAGGGCCAGGGCAATGCCCACAGAGCATATGATCAGGTACTTCCAGGTGGCTTCCAGCGAACTCTTGTGACGGTGAAAATAAATGAGCTGGGCGCTTGAAAGCGTGGTCGCCTCAATGCCCACCCACTGCGCGCCCATGTGCGGCGTGATGGTCACAAGCGTCATGGCCCCGAGAAAAAAGCACAGACAGGCTGTGAAGCGGCGCTCTGGCGCATTGGTGAAGCGCCCGTGATCCAGAATGTTGGTGTGTTCGCCGATGCGTTCTTCTTCCCGCAGGTAATGCACGGCATAGAACGACGCGGTAAGAAACAGCAGGCTCGCCAACATCAGAAACAGCACGCCCAGCGCGTCCGGGGCCAGCAGCCCGCCAAGCTCTGAAGGGGCTTCTCCGCGCGCGACCTTGACGGCAATCGCGGCGGCAAGGGCTGTGTGCGCCAGTGCCGTGAGCGGCAGGCCGAGTCGGCAGATGACGGCGCGGCCCCAGAGCAGCATGATGCAGCCTGCGCACAGGGGGATGAAAAGAAGTGCTGTCAGCATGCGCTCGTCCTAATCCCTGAGGCTGCGGAACCGCGCCACGTCAATGGAGGCGAAGGAATCGCTGATATGGTTGATGGCTATGCCCATAACAAACACGGCCACGAAAACGTCCAGCAGAAGGGCCAGCTCAAACCACACCGTGCCGCCTGTCATGAGCGGCACGCCCAGCAGAAAAATGCCGTTTTCCGCCACCAGATAGCCGATGACCTGTGTGATGGCCTTGATGCGCCCCACGATGAGGATAAAGCCGCAAAACAGCGTTGTCAGCCCTGTTGGCAGCAGCAGGGGCGGATAAAGGCCCAGCGGCATGACCAGCTTGCCGTCCAGCCAGATGGAAAACACGAGGCCGGCCATGCCAGCCAGCACGCCGAAGCCCACGCGGCGGGCCGGGCAGATCAGGGCATCGGCGGGCAGCCGTTTTTGGGTGCGCCACAGCAAACCGGGCAGCAGCGCGCCCTTGATCAGCAACACAGCCCCGGCCAGCAGGGCGTGATCAAGGCTCAGCAGCAGGGCTGCCAGCAAAACGCCCTGAAAGGCGGTCAGGCGCGTCATACCCGCAACGCGGCGCGTTCCAAGCAGCAGAAAATTGCTTAATACCAGAAGGAAAAGGCAGGACTGTAAAAGCGTGGTCATGGCAACCTCGCCTGGGTCAGAATAAGCGTGAGCATGCCCATGCCCGCTGCTGCGCCCAGCAGATAGGGCACGCGCTCCATGCGCAGGCGGGCCATGATGGATTCCACAATGCCCACAACCACGGCCAGCAGCAGTACAATGCCAAGACGCACCCCCAGTTGCTCCCACAAGGGCAGCGCGGGAGTGATGAGGCCCGCAATGAGCGCGGCGAAAAACCACAGCTTGAGGGCAGCACCGTAAAGTATCAGGGCCAGATTGGGGCCGGAATGGTCAAGCACCATGACCTCGTGGATCATGGTCAGTTCAAGGTGCGTGTTGGGGTCGTCCACCGGGATACGGCAGTTTTCCACCAGCAGCAGCACAAAAAAGATCACGGGCAGGAGCAGCAGCTCGCCCTTGCCTGTCAGCCATGCCCCGGCAGTCTGCCCGCCAAACATGGTGGAGAGGCTGAATGCTGTTTCGGTGCCGTGCCCAAGACCGAGGCACAGGCTGGTGAGCACCATGAGCGCCAGAAAAAGAACGGGTTCCGCAAGGGCGGAGAATGTGGCCTCGCGGCTCGCTCCCATGCCTTCAAATGCCGAGCCGGTATCCAGCGCGCCCAGCATGACGGCAAAGCGCCCCATGCCCAGCAGATAGGCGGCCAGCACAAAGTCGCCAGCAAAGGCCAGGGGCGAAACCGCGCCGCCAAGGGGCAGCAGGGCCAGCGCGCAGATTGCGCCTGCCAGGGATATGGAGGGGGCGGCGGCAAATATCCATGTGGATGTGCGGCTGATCACCTCGCCCTTGCGCAGCAGTTTGGCGATGTCATAGTAGGTTTGTAGCACGGGCTTACCGTGGCGTCCGGCAAATTTGGCCTTGACCCGGTTGATGATGCCGGGCAGCAGGGGGGCCAGAATCAGGGACAGGGCAAACTGCGCAAGATAGACTGCAAGCTCGGCTTTCATGAGTGCAGCCCCCACACGAGCAGCGCCACCAGCGTAGCGAGAATATACAGAATATACAGGTGGATTTTGCCGTGCTGGATAACCTTGCAGGCATTGCACAGGTTTTCCACCGCCGTAAACAGCGGTGTAAACAGGCCGCTGCGCAAGCGATCGGGCGCGGTGACACTCAGCTGCCCGCCCGTGGGGAACAGACCGTCATCCAGTTGCAGGCGTGTCTTGAGGCCCATGACCGGAGCAAATATTTTTGCCGTGGGTTCGGAGAAAGCCGCGTCCGTATACTGGATGCGGGCAGAGCCGCCCTGAAAGCCGCAGCCCCAGGTGGGCATGGATTCTACAGCGCGTTTTTTAAGCAGGCAGCGCCGAACAAAAAGGATAATCAGGGTCAGTCCAAGGCCGGCTCCGCCGATTTTTGCCACAGCTGCAAGGCTTGTATGCGCCTGTGTCAAGCCAGCCAAACCAGCCTGCTGAAATGCCGGAGGCAAGGGCAGAGCGCTTTGCGCCGCACCTGCTGCCAGATCAAAAAAACAGGGGGCAGCCAGACCGCCAGCCAGACACACGGCGGCGGGCAGGGCCAGGGGCCAGAGCGTGCGCCAGGAAAGCGGGTGCACACTGGCGGCAAAGCCGGAACGCGGCTCGCCCAGAAAGGCGATGCCGTAGGCCTTGGCGTACAGGGCTGCCGCAAGACCGCTGATGCAGGCAAGACCCGCCAGGGCAAGCAGCAGGCCCACCTGTCGTTCCACGCCAAAAAGCGCGGGGCCGTCCAGCAGGGAAAGGCCCATCACGAGTTCGCCCGCAAATCCGTTAAAAGGCGGCAGGCAGGCAATGGCCGCTGCGCCTATGGCAAAGGCCGCGCCAAGCAGGGGCAGACGTTTTTGAAGCCCGCCCAGATGCTGCATGCGCACGGTTCCTGTGGCGTGCAGCACTTCGCCTGCGCACAGGAAGAGCAGCCCCTTGAATGCAGAGTGGTTGAGCATGTGCAGCAGCGCGCCGGAAAATCCCAGAACAGCAATCCACGCATTGCCGCAGCTCTGGCCGATAAGCCCGGCGCCCAGCCCCATGACCATCAGGCCCATGTTTTCCACGCTGGAATAGGCGAGCAGCCTTTTGAGGTTGCTTTGGGCCGTGGCCTTTAAAATTCCCATGAGGCCCGTGGCAAGGCCCAGCAACAGTAGTGCCCAGCCCCACCATTCAGGTGCCGCGCCCGCAGGGGCCAACATGCCCACGCTACGGATCATGCCGTAAAATCCAGCATTGATCATGGCCCCGGAGAGCAGGGCCGAAACATGGCTTGGCGCGGCAGGGTGCGCCTCGGGCAGCCATACGTGCAGGGGGGCAAGCCCAGCCTTGGCTCCAAATCCGGCCACGGCCAGCACAAACAGCACCGTGAGCAGGCCGGGGCCGGAATAGCCTTGCGCCTGTTCAAGCACCTGCGCAAGCACAGCCCCGCCTTGGAGGGCGTCAAGCGAGGTGTCGCCCGTGACCTGCCAGAGCAGGGTAAAGAAGGCCATCAGGGCCACAGCGCCCAGGTGGGCAGCCACAAGGTAGACCCAGGAGGCGTCGCGCACCTTGCTGTCGCCGTCATTGAAATCGATAAGAAAGAAGGGCGCCAGCGACATGATTTCCCACGCCAGCATGAACAGCACGGCATCGCGCGCGGTCATCACCAGGGCAAGGCCGATCAGGAGCATATGAAAAAAGAACCAGTGCGCCGCAAGGTTGTGGCGCGCTGGTTCTTCATGTCGTAGGGCAATGCCGCCAGAGGCGGCGCAAACAAAACCCAGACCAAACACTGGCAGCAAAAAAAGACGGCTCAGGGCATCCATGCCCAGGGCGCAGGAACCCACGGGCAAGGCCAGAGGCAGGCGCAGGCTCTCCTGCCCGGCCCAGGGGCCGGAAGCAAGAGCGCACAAGCCGACAAAACAGCCCGCAAAGGCCCCGATAACGCCAGCCGCATTGGCCGCGCGTCCGGTTGCCTTTGAGGGCGGGCGCACGGCCAAGAGTGCGCACAGGGCGGCTGTTGCCGCCAATATGCCGATGGCCGTGATAAAAAGGAACATGACTGCCGGAATACCTACGCCAGGCCGTCTTTCAGCTGCTTTTCAAAGTAGGCGATGGTTTTAACCAAGCCTTCTTCAAGGGCTACCTTTGGTTCCCAGCCAAGCTTTTCGCGGGCCAGGGTGATGTCGGGCTTGCGCTGCTTGGGGTCGTCGCAGGGCAGGGGTTCGTAAGAAATCACGGATTTGCTGCCGATCATTTCCACGACCTTTTCCGCCAGTTCGCGAATGGTGAATTCGCCGGGGTTGCCCATGTTCATGGGGCCCACAAAATCATCGGGCGAGGCCATGAAGCGGATCATGCATTCCACAAGATCATCCACATAGCAGAAGGAGCGGGTCTGGGAGCCATCGCCGTAAATGGTGATGGGTTCGCCCTTGAGCGCCTGAATGATGAAGTTGGAGACCACGCGACCATCGTTGGGGTGCATCTTGGGCCCGTAGGTATTGAAGATGCGTCCCACCTTGATGGGCAGACCGCCTTGACGCCAGTAGGCAAAGAACAGTGCTTCGGCGCAGCGTTTGCCTTCATCGTAGCAGGAGCGGATGCCGTTGGGGTTCACATGGCCCCAATAGCTTTCCTGCTGCGGATGTATCTCGGGGTCGCCGTACACTTCACTGGTGGACGCCTGATAAATGCGCGCGCCAAGCCGCTTGGCCAGCCCCAGCATATTGATGGCGCCGTGAACGCAGGTCTTGATGGTCTGCACCGGGTCATGCTGATAATGGATGGGCGAGGCCGGGCAGGCCAGATTATAAATTTCATCCACCTCTACAAAGAGGGGAAATGTCACGTCGTGGCGGATAAGCTCAAACCTGCGGTTATCCATGAGCGCTTCCACGTTGGCGCGGGCGCTGGAAAAGAAATTGTCCACGCAGAGCACTTCGTGCCCTTCGTTGAGCAGGCGTTCGCACAGTTGCGAACCTAAAAACCCGGAACCGCCGGTGACAAGAATGCGTTTGCGGAGATGCATGATTCCCCCGAAAAGAGTATAGGAAACCAGTAAAAACTGGCAAATCCCCAAAAGCATAGCCCCATTGTCCGGGCATTGCAATGGTGACTGGGTGTAGGGGGTACTGCCGAGGCTTGCCACTTGCCTTTCGCCTGCCCCCGTTGCTATGTATCGGCCGCGAGGTAAACCATGTCGAAAAAATCAGCCGCCCGCATTGATCCCCTGACTCTGGCCCTGCCCCTTGCCGGGGTGGACAGCCACGCGCACCTTGATGGTCAGGAATTTGATGCGGATCGCGATGCCGTGCTTGAACGCGCCCGCGCGGCAGGTATTGCCCAGGTGGGCAACGTTTTTTTGGGACCGGAAGAGTATCATGCCCGCCGGGCTTATTTTGATGCTCACCCCGAGGTTTTTTTTCTTATGGGGGTACACCCCTGCGATGGGCAGAAGTGTACACAGGAGCGTCTTGCCACCATGCGCGCGGCCTTTGCCGCTGACCCCCGGCTCAAGGCCGTGGGCGAAATAGGGCTGGATTTTTACTGGCCTGATTGCCCGAAGGAAATCCAGTATCAGGCTCTGCGCGATCAGCTTGCCCTTGCCCGCGCCGTGGAGCGTCCGGTGGTCATTCACTGCCGCGATGCTGAAGAAGAAACGCTCATGACGCTGGAGGGCGAGGGCTTTGCCGGGTATCCGCTCTTGTGGCACTGTTTTGGACAGGGGCCGGAAATTGCGCGGCGCATCTTGCGCAACGGCTGGCACATATCCATTCCCGGCCCTGTCACGTACAAGGCCAATGAGGCCCTGCGCGAGGCCGTGGCCCTTATCCCCGCCGACCGTATGCTGCTGGAAACCGACGCCCCCTATCTTGCACCTCTGCCGTGGCGCGGCAAACGCAACGAACCGTCCTATACGGTGTTTACCGTGCGGGCCATGGCCGAAGCGAGGGGAGAAAATCCCGAAGAACTCTGGCGTACCTGCGGCGACAATGCCCGCCGGTTTTTCGGTCTGCCAGCGCAGGAATGATGCGGTGCTGACCCCCGCCAGCCCTGCTCGCGCGGCTGGCCTCGCACGGGTCTGTTCTTGTGTCCACATGGCAGAAGTGATACCATGTCCAAAGCCGCTCGAAACGGTGGCTTGGTAATTTTTTTGATAGATATTTTCAGTGCTTTGTCCGGCCTGCCGCAGCGTATTGCTGCTGCAGGGCCGCCCCGGCGCGTCCTCTATAGCGTCAGCGCAAGCTGTTTGCCCAACTTTAAGGAGATTCCATGTCGGATCTGCGTACCCCCCTCACTGCCTGGCACGAGGCGCATGGCGCAAAAATGGCCCCCTTTGCCGGGTGGCTCATGCCCATCCAGTATGAGGGTATTATTGTCGAGCATCAGCACTCCCGCCAGCATGCAGGCCTTTTTGACATCTGCCACATGGGTGAGTTTCTTATTGAAGGCACCGGCGCGGACGAAGCCCTGAGCAAGGCCGTGAGCCATAACCTCCAGACCCTTGCCCCCGGCAAGTGCCGCTACGGTTTTTTGCTCAACGAAAAGGGCGGCGTGCTGGATGATGGCATCATCTACCGCTTCGGCCCTGATTCCTTTATGGCCGTGGTCAACGCCGCCTGCGCCGCCAACGACTTTGCCGTG
The DNA here is from genome assembly GCF_022508225.1 of Desulfovibrio sp. UIB00. Lineage (NCBI taxonomy): Bacteria > Pseudomonadati > Thermodesulfobacteriota > Desulfovibrionia > Desulfovibrionales > Desulfovibrionaceae > Desulfovibrio > Desulfovibrio sp. UIB00. The sequence continues at coordinate 106,249 of NZ_JAETXJ010000005.1, forward strand.
CTGCGCGCTCGCCTGCCCCAAAGCGTCAAGATGACCGACATTTCCGCCGAAACCGGCAAGATCGACCTTCAGGGGCCGGAATCCCTGGACGTGCTTGAAACGTTGCTGGGTCAGAATTTTCATGATCTTGGCTACTTCGGCTTTCGCGAAACCACCTGGCAGGGTACACCCCTGCTGGTGAGCCGCACCGGCTACACCGGCGAGCTGGGCTATGAGCTGTACATTGACAGCTCCGTGACCGAGGCTTTCTGGAGCGCCCTGCTGGCTGATGAACGCGTCAAGCCCATAGGCCTTGGCGCACGCGATACCCTGCGCCTTGAGGCTGGTCTGCCCCTGTATGGGCACGATCTGGACGAGAATCACAGCCCCGCCGAGGCAGGCATGGGCCGCATGATGACCAGCACAGCCGATTATGTGGGCCGCCAAGGCGCGCAGAACATTGCCGAAGTGCTGGTGCCCCTGCGCATTGACGGCCGCCGCGCCGCCCGCCATGGCGATGTGATAGCCCTTGCTGACGGCACGGAAGTGGGCCACGTGACCAGCGGTTCGTTTGCGCCCTCGCTGGGTTATGTGATCGCCTTTGCCTGGGTCAAGGCCGCGCATGCCGGGGCCGAAAATTTTGTGGTTCGCGCCGCCAGAACGGAGCTGCCCGCCGCGCGGGTTGAAGCGCCGTTCTACACCGAAGGCACCGCGCGTAAAAAACTGGCCTGATACGGTCGTTGATCTCTGGGGGGCCGCATCGCACGGTACATCCCGCAGAACAGCGTAATTTTTATAACGATTGAACCCAATTTTTCAGGAGTTTGCACATGGCTACCAATCCCGCCGATATTCTGTACAGCACCAGCCACGAATGGACCCGCATCGAAGGGGACGAGGCCGTCATCGGCATCACCAGCTTTGCCCAGGAATCCCTTGGCGATATCACCTACGTGGAACTGCCCCCTGTGGGCGATCAGCTTTCTGAAGATAAGGAATTCGGCTCTGTGGAATCGGTCAAGGCCGCAAGCGACCTGATTTCTCCCGTTACGGGCGAAGTTGTGGCCGTGAACGAAGCTCTGGAAAACACCCCCGAGCTTTGCAACAGCGATCCCTTTGGCGAAGGCTGGATTGTGCGCGTCAAGCTGGCCCACAAGCCCGGCGGCCTGCTGGACGCGGCGGCTTACGAAGCTCATTGCGCCACTGAGAAACATTAATCCGTCATGCCGTGTGACATGGGTAGCGCAGTTTAACCAAGTTACCCTTGTATGATTTTGGGCTGCCTGCGCGCTGGCAAACTTTTGCACCGAGTGTGTAACAGCCTGAAATTTTTTCTTTCGCACCGGCTGGAGCAGCGTCGTACAACGGCGGGTTCCAGCCGGAGTCCCTTTCACAGCGGCTGCCGTCGCACAAGCGGTACAACGTGTCCGGCGGCAAGGAGCTAGTATGCCATACATTCCTCATACGCCGGAAGAGTTGCATGAAATGCTCTCCGTAGTTGGCGTGCGCAGTCTGGATGAGCTTTTTTCCGACATCCCATCCAGCATGCGCCCCCAGAGCTTTGATCTGCCCAAGGGGCAGAGCGAAGCCGCCGTCTGCGGACACCTTGAAGAGCTGGCAGCCAAAAACTGCCCCGGTCATGTGTCCTTTCTCGGCGCGGGCTTTTATAATCACGACATCCCCAAGGCTGTGGACGCGCTCTCTGGCCGCAGCGAATTTTACACCGCCTACACGCCCTACCAGGCAGAATGCTCGCAGGGCACCCTGCAGGCCATTTTTGAATTCCAGACCGCCGTCAGCCGCCTGATGGAAATGGATTGCGGCAATGCCTCCGTGTATGACGGCGGCACCGCCATTTTTGAAGCCGCCATGATGGCCGTGCGCTCCACGCGCCGCCGCGTGCTGGTGGTGGACGAAGCCGTCAACCCCATCTGGCGCTCCATGCTGGAGGCCTATGTTTCCAGCCTTGATCTGGAAATCAAGACCGTCCCCCAGCAGAATGGTTGCAGCGATATGGACGCCCTCATGGCTGCCACCGACGCTACCTGCGCTGCCGTTATCGTGCAGAATCCCAACTTTTTCGGCGCGGTGGCGGACTACACGGCCCTGTTTGCCAAGGCCCGTTCCAACAAAGCCTTTGGCGTCATCTCCGTGTATCCGGTCATGCAGTCTGTGCTCAAAACCCCTGGTGAAATGGGGGCTGACGTGGCCGTGGCCGAAGGCCAGAGTCTTGGCATGAACCTCTCGTTCGGTGGCCCCTACCTCGGGCTCATGGCCTGCCGCAAGGAACACATCCGTCAGTTCCCCGGCCGCATTGTGGGCCGCACCACCGATGTGGACGGCAAAACCGGCTACGTGCTGACCCTGCAAGCCCGCGAGCAGCACATCCGCCGCGCCAAGGCTACCTCCAACATCTGCTCCAATCAGGCTCTCTGCGCCCTGCGCTCGCTCATCCACATGAGCCTGCTTGGCCCGCAGGGCCTCACCCGGGTTGCCGAAAACAACATGGCGCTTGCCCGCTACGCCGTTGAACGCCTTACCGGCCTCAAGGGCGTGGAACTGCTCAACAGCGCCCCTTACGGTTCGGAAGTGGCCCTGCGCCTGCCCATGCCCGCTGCCGAAGTGGTCAAGGCCATGACGCCCAAGGGCGTCGTGCCCGGCTATCCGCTGGGCAAGCACTATCCCGGCATGGAAAACGTGCTGCTGCTCTCGTGCACCGAGGCCAACAACCGCACCCAGATAGACAAGCTGGCCGAAATCATGGGAGGTCTGTTGTGAAAACCATTTTCGCCAAATCCGTTTCTGGGCGCACTGCCTGCTGCCTGAACAGCGACGCCCCCAAGGCTGAGGCCATGTTGCCCGCAGACCTGCTGCGCAAAAAAGCTCCCCGTCTGCCCGAATGCTCGGAACTGGACGTGGTGCGCCACTTCACCCAGCTCTCGCAGCTCAACTACAGCGTGGACGCCAATTTCTATCCCCTTGGCTCCTGCACCATGAAGTACAACCCCAAGTTCATGGAATACGTGGCGGCGCTGCCGGGCTTTACCCACCTGCACCCCATGATGGCCCAGCTTGAAGGCGGGGCCGACTGCGCTCAGGGCGCGCTGCAATGCCTGTATGAAGCCGAAAATCTGCTCTGCGAACTCACGGGCATGAAGGCCTTCACCTTCCAGCCCATGGCCGGGGCCAACGGCGAGTTCACCGGCGTCAAGCTTATTGCCGCCTACCATAAGGCCAAGGGACGCAACCGTAAAAAGATGCTCATTCCCGATGCGGCCCACGGCACCAACCCTGCCTCCGCCGCCCTTGCAGGATTTGACACCATCAATATCGAATCGCGCGACGGCATGGTGGATCCCGAAGCCATCGTGGCGGCCATTGCCGAACACGGCGAAGATGTGGCGGGCCTTATGATGACCTGCCCCAACACCCTCGGCCTCATGGAAGTGCACCTGCCCCGCATCGTGGCGGAACTGCGCAAGGTCGATGCCCTGCTGTACTATGACGGCGCGAACATGAACGCCATCATGGGCAAGATGCGCATGGGCGATGTGGGCTTTGACGTGGTGCACCTCAACGTGCACAAAACCCTTGCCACCCCGCACGGCGGCGGCGGCCCAGGCGCTGGCCCTGTGGGTGTCACTGACCGTCTGCTGCCCTTTATGCCCGCCCCGCGCGTGGCAAAGCACCCTGATGGCCGTTTCTTCCTCGATTACAATCTGCCGCAGACCATCGGCCCCATCGGCCCCTTCTACGGCAGTTTTGGCGTGGTTATCAAAGCCCTGGCCTATATGCTTCGCCTCGGCGGCGAAGGACTCACCCGCGCATCTGAATACGCGGTGCTCAACGCCAACTACCTCAAGAAAAAGCTTGAGAACGTGCTGGAGATTCCCTTCAAGGATCGTTTCTGCGCGCACGAATTTGTGGCGTCCGCACCCGAGGGGCTGCGTGCGCTGGATATCGCCAAGGCCCTGTTGCAACGCGGCATCCACGCGCCCACCATCTACTTCCCGCTTATCGTGCATGAGTGCCTCATGGCCGAACCCACGGAAACGGAAAGCAAGGAAACCCTGGATGGTTACGTTGAAGCCCTGAAGGAGATCATCCTTACGGGCAAGGCTGATCCGCAGTCTCTTCAGGAACTGCCCACCAATCTGCCCGTGCGCCGTCTGGACGAAACCGCCGCTGCGCGCCAGATGGTTCTGACGGCAGATATGGGGTAGGTAAAAAATGATGGGGGCAGGGGCGCTTTTTGAAAAAAGCGCCCCTGCCCCCAAACCCCCATCCCCGCAAAAACTTTTATAACGGGCCTTGGCTGATGCTGAGGCCTGTTTTTTGTCGTTGCTGGTGGGGGATATTTGTAGCATTGCTACCCTTCGGGCACAGGGTTCAGCCTCCGGCGAAGCTTGGGACGCCTGCGAGGCGTGCGTTTTCGCCTTCCCGGCGTGGTGTTGCGAGTATTTGTCGCCCTCCGGGCACACCATTTCGCCCTCCGGCGAAGCTTGGGACGCCTGCGCGGCGCGCGGCAAGGCGGGGCCGGTTATGGGGCTGCGCCCCCTTCTCGGCCCCCCCTGCATCCCCCCCGAAGCACCCCCAAAGAGGAATCTTCAATTCCCTTCGCGTGGCGAGGGCAACGCGGCTGTAGCTGCGGGAGCTTCCTTCACTCGCTGCACTCGTTCAGGTGATCTCCCTCCGCGCCGCGTTAATGCCAGAGTCCGCTTTCGTTTAAGTCGAACTCCGTTTCAGCCAACAGTCGCGGTCAGCGTTGGGAATTGACCAACTACGCACGATTGGAACTCGGCACGTCATCAAAAGCTGGTCGTGAAGTCGCCTTCCTTAGACTCGCCGGAGCGTAGCGGAGGCGATGGTTGGTGTTGGGCGAATTTGCAAAATACGGTTTTTGCGGTCTGAAAAGGAAGCGCCGGGATTTTGAGCGCAGCGTACTCATGTACGTGAGCATCAAAATCCCGGCGCTGACGCATTTAGGCCGTAAAAGTCGGGTTTGCGTAAATCAGCCTGACAGGCTCACCCGCACTACCGTATGGGGAAATTCTTCTTCTTGCCCTATGCCATCTCCTCCACAACGCCAGCAGCCAGCACTCGGCCTTCTTCGTCATAAACCGCTGCCACCTGACCGGGTGCCGTGGGAAACTGAGGTTCAGCCAGCATAATGCGCAGACACGCATCCTCTACCTGCACGCTCGCCGGGCAGGGGCGCTGCCGATGCCGCAGCCGTACAAGCAACCTGTCAGGCCAAAGATGCGGCGGCAATGCGATATTTGCTGGCCCTGTCACGCAGGTGCGTATGCCCAGCAAAGCACGCGGCCCGACCACAAGGGTGTTGGTGGCGCTATCCTTGGTCAGCACAAAAAGCGGCTCCGTAAATGCAATGCCAAGGCCCTTGCGCTGCCCCTCCGTATAGCGCCACAGGCCTTTGTGCTGGGCAATTTCGCGCCTGTTGCCCGCAGCGTCCAGCAAGAGCACTGGCCCCGGCCCAGGCGCGATGGTGCCAGCTGCCTGCCAGTGCCGCTCCAAAAAGGGGCGATAGGCTTCTGCGGCAGACATGCCAGCCTGCGCTGTGGGCGGGGCAAAACAGATATCCTGGCTCTCGGACGGCAGGGGAACTGCCAGCCCTGCTGCCGCCACAATGGCGCGGGTCTGCTCCTTGTTCTGCCCGTAAAGCGGAAACAGGGCGCGGCTCAACCGTTGACGCGGCACAAGGCTGAGAAAATAGCTCTGATCCTTGGCGGCATCCGCAGCGGCGGCAAGCAGGGGATAGGCTTTGGAAGTTTCATCCTCGCCCACAGTTGTTGGCGCGTCTGGGGCGGGAACAAGGCGGGCGTAGTGCCCGGTGGCAAGCTTGTCCGCACCGAGAGCAAGGGCGGTGTCGAGCAGCACGCCAAACTTGATGGCCCGGTTGCAGTAGGCGCAGGGGTTGGGGGTGCGCCCCTGGGCATAGGCGGCGGCAAAGGGGGCCAGCACTTCGCGCTGAAAGGTCTCGCGCAGGTCGGCTACATGCAGAGGAACCCCAAGCGCGGCGCAGGCTTCGGCCAGCCCTGCGGGGGCGACAGTTGGGCCGTCTGGTAAAAAAAGACCGTGCAGGGCCAATACGCGAAAACCCGCATTGTGCAGCATGACCACTGCGCACAGGCTGTCCACGCCGCCGCTCACGGCAACGGCTACAGTAGGGCTATGTGTATGGGGGGCGTTCATGGATTTGTTCACTCCCTTGCAGTTGTCGCCGTGGAGGGCGTAGCTGCTGACGCAGCGCGTAAGGGATGGCGGGAAAGAGGGAGGGGATACGACAGGAGGGACCCCTTGCGGGCAATGGCCCCTCCTGCCCAAAAGCGAACTACAGAATCTGGTTCAGGAACTGCCGCAGGCGCGGATGGCGGGGGGCAGTGAAAAGCATTTCGGGCTTGCCCATTTCCACAATCTGGCCCTGGTCCATAAAAATGAGGCGGTCAGCGACCGTGCGCGCAAAGCCCATTTCGTGGGTTACGCAAACCATTGTCATGCCTTCTTCTGCCAGCTTCACCATAACGTCCAGCACTTCGCCCACCATTTCGGGGTCAAGGGCTGATGTAGGCTCGTCAAAGAGCATGATGGAGGGCTGCATGGCCAGAGCGCGCGCAATGGCAACACGCTGCTGCTGCCCGCCCGAAAGCATGGCCGGGTACACATTGGCCTTGTCGCTGATGCCGACCTTTTTGAGAAGACTCAGGGCGCGGGCGTCAGCCTCCTCGCGCGAGAGCTTGCGCAGGTGGCGCGGGGCAAGAGTGAGGTTTTCCAGTACCGTCTTGTGCGGAAAAAGATTGAACTGCTGGAAAACCATGCCCAGATTCTGGCGCATCTCGTTGATGTTGTTCTCATCGCTCTGGATATCCTGCCCCTGAACAATAATGCTGCCCTGGTCGATCTGTTCCAGTCTGTTGATGGAACGCAGCAGGGTGGACTTGCCGGAGCCGGAAGGGCCGATAATAACCACACGTTCGCCGGGAGCAATATCCAGACTCACATCCTGCAAGGCAGGCAGCGAACCAAAGTACTTCCAGACGTGATTGATGGAGATAATGGGGGCGGCGCTATTTTCCGTCATAGTAGTTCAGCCTGGATTCCATGATGCTCACAGCCTTGGAGAGCACAAGAGTGATAATCAGATACATAATTGCCACTATGGTGTAGGTCTCAAAATACAGATATGTGGTGCCCACAAAGCTGCGCGCGCGTTGCATGATGTCCGGCACGGCCATGATGGATACAAGCGAGGTATCCTTGAGCATGGCGATACATTCGTTGCCAACGGGGGGCAGAATGGTGCGCATGGCCTGGGGCAGCACCACAAGGCGCATGGTCTGGTAGCGGTTGAAGCCCAGCGAGCGCGCGGCTTCAGTCTGGCCCTTGTTGATGGCCGTGATGCCCGCGCGGAACACTTCGCCCATGTAGGCGCCGTAGCAAAAACTGATGGCAACCACCGCAGAGGTCACGCCGCTCACCTGCACAAAGCGCGAGAGTGCGTAGTAGATGTAAAATATCTGCACAAGCAGGGGGATGCCGCGTATCACTTCCACATAGGTGGAGGCGATGAGATTTATGAGGCGGTTGTCCGAAATGCGACCAAGCCCTGTGAGCAGCCCCAGCGGCACCGCACAGCAGATGGAAAGCAGGGTGATCTTGAATGTGATCAGTATGCCGTCCGGCAGGTAAAGCAGAATGCGCAGGTATGGCTCGGGCCAGAGCGTACAGAGGGTAAACAGGGTGCCGAGCGCGCCCACCAGGGCGATAGACCATGCGTTTATCAGGCGCCATTCACGCGGGTCGGGGATGGACGCGCCATCCGTGACCATAATGATGTTGCCTTTGCTTCCATCTTTTTTATCGTGCATCGCAGTCCTTCATGACAAGGCGTTTGAGGCTGGCGGCAAGCAACGGGCTGGGCCGTCTCGAGATGCCGCAGGTTATAACGGGCTGGCCCTGTGGTGTAAGGCATTGCCCTGGTTTGTGCAATGGCTTCCGGGAGTTTTCCCGGAAGCCAGCAAAATATCGCAAAAAAAAGCAAGCTAGTTGGAAGCGCCCATCCATTTCTGGAGCAACTGGGCTTCCACGCCGGAAGCTTTCACGGCCTTGATGCCCTTGTTCAGCTTTTCCACCAGATCCGGGCGGCCCTTGCGCACGGTAAAGCCGTAGTATTCCTTTTCTTCGGTCTTGAAAGAAATGTTCAGCTTGCCGGCGGTGTCGGCCTTTTTGTTGACGTAGTAGAGCGCAACCGGGTCATCGCAGATAACGGCGTCAAGGCGTCCGCCCAGCATGTCCTGAATGGCCAGGCCCACATCGTCGTATTCCTTGAGATCAACCGTCACGCCAGCCTTGCGGATAACGAACACGCCGGTGGTGCCGATCTGGCCGCCGACCTTCTTGCCCTTGAGGTCGGCCAGGGTCTTGATGCTCTTGCCTGCGGGCAGCACCACAGCCTGGGCCACTTCATAATAGGGATCAGAGAAGTCAAACTGCTTCTGACGTTCTTCAGTGATGGTGGTGGCGGAGGCCACGATGTCGTACTGTCCGGTGGCTACACCGCCGAAAATGCCGTCCCAGGCGATGTTGCGCACGTCAACTTCAAAGCCGGCAGCCTTGGCGACAGCTTTGATGAAGTCCACATCAAAACCTTCAGGCTGCTTGTTGGCATCCAGCATTTCCATGGGGGGCCAGGTGCAGTCGGTGGCCACAACAAATTTTTCAGCAGCCATAGCCTGGCCGCACAAAAGGGAAACGGCAACAAGGGCCAGCAACAGACGACGGATCATGTCCACTCCTTAAAATACGGCGGGGCGCCCAGGCCAAGCCCGAACGCCCCGCGAAAACGGAACGTTAGTTGGATTTACCAAGCCACTTTTCAGCAATTTTGCGGTCTTCGCCAGAAGCCTTCACAGCGGCAATGCCCTTGTTCAGCTTTTCCACCAGGTCCTTGCGGCCCTTGCGGACGGTGAAGCCATAGTATTCCTTTTCGTCGGCCTTGAACGAAATGTTCAGCTTGCCGGCGGTGTCAGGCTTTTTGTTCACATAGTACATGGCAACCGGATCGTCGCAGATAACGGCGTCAAGACGGCCGCCCACGAGGTCCTGAATGGCCAGGCCCACATCGTCATATTCCTTGATGTCCGCGTTGGCATTGGCCTTGCGCATAACAAAGATGCCGGTGGTGCCGATCTGGCCGCCGACCTTCTTGCCCTTGAGGTCAGCCAGGGTCTTGATGCTCTTGCCAGCGGGCAGCACCACGGCCTGAACCACTTCATAGTAAGGAGCGGAGAAGTCAAACTGCTTTTCACGCTCGGGGGTGATGGTCACCGAGGAAGCCACGATGTCGTACTGTCCGGTGGCCACACCGCCAAAAATGCCGTCCCACGCGATATTGCGCACTTCAACCTCAAAGCCTGCGGCTTTGCCCATGGCGCGGAGGTAGTCTGTGGAGAAGCCTTCAGGCTGCTTGTTGGCGTCCAGCATTTCCATGGGGGGCCATGTGCAGTCGCTGGCAACAATGAATTTTTCGGCGGCGGCCGCCGGCCCGCAGAGCAGGGCAAGGGTAATCAGGGCAAGAATAACACGGCGAAACATAGGACCTCCTAACCAGGTTTTATGATTCAGGCCCGCCGCTGTATGCGTCATGGGGGACGCCTGCGCCGTAATCATGCGGCCGTAATCACTGAAAACGGCTACAGGCTGCGGCGGTCCGTGGTTCGCCGGTAAGCGCGGGGTGCACCAGTAGGGCGGGCTACCAACCAGAAAAGAGCGTCTCACTTTTTAGCGTTGGCGGCTCCCGGCGTCAAGCGCTTCGGGCCGTTGGACTGACAGTTTGCGGGTATTTACCACGCATTGCCGGGCGCTGGGCCTTCGTCCTCGTCGTCAGGATTCTTTTCGGGGGCTGGCGGCGCGACATGCGCGGTGCGGGCAATGGATGGTGCGGGCGCTACAGGAATGGGCTGGTCGTCCACATCATCGGCGCGCTCGTCGCGCAGGGCCTGCTGCAAAAACCAGTCTTCGCGGATGCGCCAGGATGCCGCAGCCGTATAGGCGGGCGAAGAATATCCCACAGAAAGTACCAGGGTGCGGCGGGCATGTTCCTGCAGGCGGATGAGCAGGGGGGTAAAGTCCGCATCGCCGGAAAGAATGATGAATTCGTCAAAGTGGGTGGAGTGGGAAAGGTCGTCCATGCAGTCCATCACCAGATGGATATCGGTGCTGGTTTTGCCGCGTGTGGTCAGCGGCGGGCAGTCCACCACCTGAAATGCGCTGCGGATGAAGGGATTGCGGTATTCCTGATAGCGCTGGGGGTTGAGGTAACACATGCGTTTGAGGATGCGGCGGCGCACGCCTTCGCCGTACAGAATGCGTAGCGCATGGTTTTCAATCCAGCGCACCCACCGGTATGGAACAGAGCCAAAGGCCCTGGCAGCCTCGGGGTCAATTTCAAGAAAGCGGGTGTAAATATTGTCGAAGTCAACGTAAAGAGCACTGAATACTTCGTCAAAACCGGTAAATCTGGCCATAGTATACCTCAATGGTGAAATAATTTATCGCAAAAGTATATTTTGCCTGTTCCCCTAATGCAAGGATTTTACGGCTACTTGAATTTATGCCCGCCAACGGATACACCTTGCGCCATAGTCTGTATCCAAACAAAGGGCGCATGAGCTGTGCTGAATATATATAATGAAGCAAAAAAACAGGGTTTGCACGTGCGGGAGCACCTGCTTTGCGCATTGCGCAATCCGTCTGATGTACAGTGGCATCGCTGCCTTTTCTGGTCGTTCTGGATTTCGCTGGCCTCCTTTCCCATAGGGTACGGTGCGCGTGAGGTCTTGCCCGTCATCTGCTTTATTTTTTTGTTGCTCTATTATCGCTACAACTGGGCAGAAAGTGTTTTGCACAGGCTTGATGCGCGTCCGTTTTTTTATTGCCTGTGGGCCATGATCGGTATTGGCGTGTTTTTTTCAGAACACATATGGACTTCACTTCTCCACGCGGGCACAGGCATTAACAAGGGTTTTATTCTGCCGTTCATCGGCATGGAATGCGTGCGGAGCGAAAAAGACCTGCGCCGCCTTGTGTGGGCCTGTGCGCTGGCCTGCTTCTGGGAAGGGCTGGACGGCCTGCATCAGGCGCTGACCGGCACGGATTTCATCATGGGCTATGCCCTTAATGCGGGCAGGCTCACGGGGAGCCTCGGCGATTACACTGTGGGCAACTACATCGCCTTGGCGCTCATCCCTGCCTTTTCCCTCTGGTTCATCTTGCGCCGTGCCCTCTCGCCTGCGGTTTCGGCCCTGCTGTGGTTCGCAACGCTTTGGCCCGCGTTTTTCCTGCTGATTGGCGCAAGCAGCCGTAGCGGCGCGCTGGCTGTGGCAGCTTCCTTTGGTTTGTGGGTGCTGCTGCGCGGGGGCCGTGGACGCTTCAAACTTGCCGTGGGCTCGCTGGGCATTCTGCTGGCGGTGCTCCTGCTGCAGGGGCGGGCCGGGCTGGGCGCGGTGGAGAGCGATGGCCGCTGGAGCCTGTGGCATCTGGCGTGGCAGGTGTTTTGTGAACATCCCTGGCTGGGAGCCGGAGCGGGCCGTTATAACGAGGCCTTCCGCGCGCTCGGTCTTGCGCCTGAAAAAGACGTTATCACCATCAGCCATCCGCACAACCTTTATCTGGATATGCTGTACGCGCATGGTATTGTTGGCTTTGTGCTGGGTATGATTTTTCTGCTGGGCTTTATCTGGTGGGGCTACAAGCGTATACGCCCGCGCCTGCTGGCAGAGCTTGAAAGCAAAAGCCCCAGCATCTACTGGCGCTTGACTGCCTGGTTCTGGATCGGTTTTGGCGGTTGGCTTGTCAACGGCATCTTTGGACATGACTTTTACCGCATCTGGTGGTTGGGCCTTGCCATGAGCCACCTTGGGGTCATGATCGGGGCTGTGGTCAACGGTCTGGACGCCGCCCCGGAAGACCTGGCCGAGCAGGCGCGTCAGGATGAAGCCGTAGCGGTGGGCAAAACATTCTTTTAAAGAGTCCCATATGAGCAAAAGAGAATGCGGTTCCACACACAGTGTGCGGAACCGCAAAACTTTTCTGCAAGCCTTTTGGGAAAGCCTTACTGATCGGTAAAGTCTTCAGCGCTGGTCTGCTGCCCGCCATGCGAGCGCAGCATTTCAAGCGCCTGCTCCTTGGTGAGCACGCGGCCCACGCACCGTGCGTGCTGGCGCTTGTTTTCAGGGCAATAGCCCATCTGCACGCAGCTTGGGCCAGCCCCTGCAAAGAGGTCGGGCGCGGCCTTGCGGCTGAGGCGCAGCATCTGCCACGCCAGATGGCGAATTTCGTGCTGTGCGTTGCGGCAGCAGCGGATGGCAAACCAGTCGAGCAGGGCGTGGGCGTTCATGCCGATGATGGCCTTGAATTCCGTGGCCTGTGGCTTCAGGTAGCGCAAGTCTTCTTCAGGCAGGCCCGCGTCAAGGCCAGCATCATACCACTGGCGTGAAATGTCAGCCAGATCGTGCCCGCTGAGGGTTGCCGTGTGCCCGTCGGGCAGGGTCACCTGCGCGGAAAATTCGGCAACGCTGCGCGGATACACCACGGAATAGCGGCGCTTGCCGCCCAGTTCCGCCCGCCCGGATTTGATGAGGTACGAGGCCAGCCGCTTGCGCACAAGCTGGGTTTCGGTAACGCGCGAATAGCCCTCGACGCCAAAGAGAAAAAAGTCGAACTCCAGCGCGGCCCTGTGGCCCGAATCGAGAATGTTCTGCACTATCTGGCGCGAGTAAGGCGAGGCCACGATTTCTTCCAGATCGCGCTCACTGCGCACAAACCGGGCGGCGATATCCGTATAGATTTTTCCGCCGCCTGCCAGCAACACAACCTTGCCGTTGCCAGTGTATTTTTCGTCAAGCATGGATTTCCGCCTAATCTAATATGGGTCAGTACAACAGAGGCAGACTATAGGGCAAAGCGCCCCTGCGGGCAAGGTTGCGTACAGCACTACGCAAAACACGGAGATATCAAAAAAGGCCCGCCCTGAGCGGGTATTTGGGGCGGCATCTTGACATGGCGCGGGCAACACGCCAGACTGACGGAGTTTTTTGAAATGCCGCCGCCGGATGGCCATTCATAGGCTGAAAACCGCGCAGGCCGCAGATATTGCAGAAACCCAGCATGAAGAAGGAGATCGCATGAGCCAGCATTCCGCCCCTTACGGCATTCCTGACAGCAAGGGCTTTTTTGGGGCCTACGGCGGGCAGTTCGTACCCGAGCCTCTCAAGGCCCGTCTGGACGAAGTGGCCGAAGCCATGAAGGCCGCCGAGGCGGATCCGTCCTTCCAGAAAGAGCTGGACTATCTTTGCTCCCACTACACGGGGCGGCCCAATCCGGTATTTCACTGCGCCAACCTGAGCCGTCACCTTGGCGGCGCGCAGATATGGCTCAAGCGTGAAGACCTCAACCATCTGGGCGCGCACAAGATCAACAATACCCTTGGACAGTGCCTGCTGGCAAAACGCATGGGCAAGAAGCGCGTTATCGCAGAAACCGGCGCAGGCCAGCACGGTGTCGCCACAGCGGCCACAGCAGCCCTGATGGGGCTGGAATGCACCATCTGCATGGGTGAAGTGGATATTGAGCGCCAGCACCTCAATGTTATCCGTATGGAGATGCTCGGCTCGCGCGTGGTGGCGGCCAAGAGTGGTCAGCGCACCCTCAAGGAAGCCGTGGACGAAGCCCTGGGCATGTGGATTGAAGATCCGGAAATGTTCTATGTGCTAGGCTCTGCCGTTGGCCCCCATCCATACCCTTATATGGTGCGTGTTTTTCAGTCGGTGGTTGGGCGCGAGGCCCGTGCCCAGATGCTGACCGAAACGGGCCGCCTGCCCGATGCCTGCCTTGGCTGCGTGGGCGGCGGTTCCAACGCCATCGGCCTGTTCGCGGGTTTTCTTGACGATACGGACGTGCGCCTTGTGGGCGTGGAACCCGGCGGTCGCGGCAACAGCTACGGCGAGCATGCCGCATCCCTCTGCCTTGGCGAACCCGGTGTCATGCACGGTTTCAATTCTTATATGATCAAGGATTCTGGGGGCGAGGCGGGCGAAGTGTATTCCATTTCCGCCGGGCTTGATTATCCCTCAGTGGGGCCGGAACACGCACTGCTCAAGGATATGGGCCGCGCCGAATACGTCAGCGTGACAGACAAGGAAGCCCTGAACGCATTTTTTGCCCTTTCGCGGCATGAAGGCATCATTCCGGCGCTGGAATCTTCCCACGCGCTGGCCCACGCCATGAAGATGGCCCCCGCCATGCCTGTGGACGGCATTTTGCTGGTGAACCTCTCTGGCCGTGGCGACAAGGACGTGGCCCAGGTTGCCGAAATGATGCAGAAGGGCCTGATTTAGGGCAATTCTTAAAATTGCTCTGGCGGCTGTGTGAGCAGACGCCCGCCAGTTTTGCAGGAGGAGCGCGGGGGAAGGAAGCCTTTTGGCTTTTTCCCCCGCACTTGCTTTTTTTCTTTAACTCCCCATTCTTTTTGTCATGCAGAAGCCCGAATCATCCAGCATTCCCATTACTCCCGGCGTTTACCTGTACAAGGACGCCAAGGGCCGCATTATCTATGTGGGCAAGGCGCGCGTGCTGCGCCGCCGGGTGCTCTCCTATTTTCGGCCAGAGGGGCTGCCCGCCAAAACGCGGGCCATGCTTTCGCATGCCGAAAGCATTGAGTATCTGACCACCACCACGGAAAAAGAGGCCCTGCTGCTGGAAGCCAGTTGCATCAAAAAGCACAGGCCGCACTACAACATCGTGCTGCGCGACGACAAACAGTACGTGCTTTTTCGCATCAATCCCAAGCATCCCTTTCCCCGGCTGGAAATCGTGCGGCAGGCGCGGCGCGATGGCGCGCGTTATTTTGGCCCGTTCACATCCGCTCTGGCGGCGCGTGAAACGTGGAAGCTCATCCACCGCGCCTTTGCCCTGCGGCGCTGCACCGACAAGGCCATGAAAAACCGCGTGCGCCCCTGCCTGTATCATTTTATGGGGCAATGCCCGGCGCCCTGCATGGGCATGGTGACATCGCAGGAATACAACGAAAACGTGCGCAAGGTGACGGATCTGCTCCAGGGGCGTTCCGCCGAGCTGCTTGGCGGGCTACGCGCCGCCATGGAACAGGCCGCCGAAGAACTGGAATTTGAAAGGGCCGCCAGCCTGCGCGACCAGATCCGCGCAGTGGAAAGCACTGTTGAGCGGCAGGCCGCCGTGCTGCCCGGCGGCGGCGACATGGACGTGGTGGGCCTTTTCTCTGCCGACAAGGGGCTGGCGCTGGGGCTTATCTTTGTGCGTAACGGGGCGGTGACGGACGGGCGGGCTTTTTACTGGTCGGGCCTGACCTTTGAAGACGCGCCGGAGCTTTTGTGGTCGTTCATGGGGCAGTATTACAGCCAGGCCACGCCGCCCCCGCGTGTCCTGCTGCCCTGGATTCCCGCCGATCAGGAAGAGGAGCCAGCAGAAGAGGGCGACAAGACAACTGACAGTAACGGACAGGCAGGCGAAAGCGGCGCATCAACCCGCGAAACCCTGGAGCAGACTCTTGCAGACCGCCGGGGCGGAGCAGTGCGCATTGTGCCGCCGCAGAATGCGGGCGACAACCAGCTCATAGACCTTGCGCAGGCAAACGCACGGGAGGAAGCCCGTCGTCAGGAACAGAAGACGGATCAGAACATTCTGGAGCGTCTGGCAAAGGCCCTGCACCTGCCCGGCCCGCCCATGCGGATTGAATGCGTGGACGTGTCCCACACTGGCGGGCAACAGACCCGCGTGGGTATGGTTGTTTTTGAGGACGGCAAGCCCGAACGCTCGCAGTATCGGGCCTATGCCATGCCCGACAGTGGAGATGACTACGCAACCCTGTACGCCTGGGTGGCACGTAGAATTGAGAGCGGCCCGCCGTGGCCGGATTTGCTGCTCATAGACGGTGGGCGCGGGCAGCTCGGCTCCGTGCAGCGCGCCCTGCGCGAGGCAGGGCAGGAAGATCTGTTTGCCCTCGCGGCCATTGCCAAGGCCAGGGATGAGGAGGGCCATGCCGACCGCCGCGCAGGCAATGTAGCTGACAGAATTTTTGTGCCCAACCGCGCAAATCCGCTGCCCCTGCGCGAGGGCGGCCCGGAACTGCTGTTTTTGCAGAACGTGCGCGACAACACCCACCGCTTTGCCATTGGCCGACACCGCCGGGCGCGGCAAGGTGCTGCTTTGTCTGGCGAGCTGATGCGTCTGCCGGGCATCGGCCCTGCCACGGCGCGCCTGCTCTGGGACAACTTTGGCAGTGTTGAGGCCATGCGGGCCGCAGGGGTGGAGGATTTGTGCAAGATTCCCGGCATCGGCCCTGCCAAGGCCGCTCTGCTGCGCGAAAAGTTACGCGGTCTGGATTGATGGCCGCAGGCACTGACGACTGCTCACAAAAAAAGCCCCGGAAGGGGCTTTTTGCATATATGAGCGCGCTACGGCGAGGGGCGTTATTTGCCCCAGAGCAGCATCAGGGGATGCGCAGGCTGGAGTTCTTCAATGGGGATTTCCACCTTCTGCGCGCCAGCCATGCCAGGGGCCACCTGATAGGGCTGAAAGTTGATGCGTATGCCCGAGGGCGTCAGGGTCAGGCTGGCGAAGTTTTCCGGCACGGGATTAAGGCCTGTGCGCAGGTACTGCTCCTGACGCATGCCGCCCAGACGCTGGAAAAGCTCCCTGCGCGACCATGCGGACATGATGGCAAGGGCCGCGTCCGGGTCTTCAAAAATATCCACCAGCCCAAGGCGTTGGCCTGTCAGCAGGCTGTAGTTCAGGGTCATGATGTCCAGATTGCCCTGTGCGCCGCCCGTGTAGGTCCAGACTTCAAAGGTGATGCTCAGCGCCTTGTCCGAAGGATGGCTTAGAGAATAGGAACACCACAGTTCAGGAACCGGGCGGTTTTCATCCGGGTACAGACCGGGAGAATTGAAGGTTTCTTCAAAGGCGTCGGCTATGCCCGTGGCCCATTCGCGGATATTGGCGTCAACTGCGCGGATGCCGACCGAGGGATAGCTGAGATTGATATCCGGCTTGTCTTCCCGGTTGGTGCGCACGATCTGGTGTTCAATGATGCCAGGGCGGCGCGAACCGGAAATGATGGCTGCCGCAGTCTTTTCATCCGCTTTTTCCACAGCTTTCAGCGCTGGTGCGGCATCTGTCGCGGCAGGGCTGTCTTTGTCCGCATTGGCCGCTGGCAGGGGGAGCTGGCCCGCACCCGCATTGGGGTCTGCAGCGGCCAGCGAAGTGGCAGGCGTGTTCGCGGAATCCTTGCGGGCCGGTATTATTTTAATGCCCTGAGCCGGAGTTTCAGCTTTTAGTGATCCCGTTGCCTGCACTTCGGGCAGGCGGGCGGCAAGGGCGGCTTGCGCGCATGCCAGCAGCGGCAAAAGCAGAAGCAGAAAAAAGACTAGGCGGGGCATATTCATCCATTGTAGCGGTCAGAAAAGTCTGACCGACGGGGTTTTGCGGCAAAGCCCGCATGTGCTGGCACAGGAACACATGCGGGCGGTAAATACAATAGCTTTAAACCTTGAATCCTTCACGCAGGCGCAGAAGGCCGCGCCAGTTTCTGAGCAGCAGCACTGCCGCCAGCACCAGATACACCTGCGCAAAGAAATAGTGCAGGCGTAAAGGATCGTGCGCAAGCCCCAGCAGGGCTTCAACCTGGGTGTCGTAGAGAGGCGAGAGCAACTGGGCTGCAAACAGAATGAACAGCCACAGGGCCTCGCGTACATGCAGGCGCAGATCCACCAGCAGGGCCACGGCAAAAAGGGACTGCCCGGCGGTCAGTAGTATTTCCTGAAACTGGTGAGTGTCAAGGTTTATGGAAGGTGAAAGCGATCCGGATGACGCGGCGTAGACGCCGGGGATCATGCCCACAAGCAGGGTCCACTGGTTCAGTTTGGACGAAAGCAGGCTGCCCAGAGCCAGTGAAGCATTGCCCCGCGCGGCAAACATGAGGGCAATGATGAACTCGGGAGATTCAGAGGCAAGAGGCGCAAGCCATTGCACCAGCAAAAATTCGTTGATGCCCAGCAGTTTTCCGCTGGCAACCAGACTTTCGCTGAAGGGCTCGGCATTGCACAAAATGACCAGCGCCGAAAAAAGGAAAATAAGGATAACGCTGCGCAGGCGCACCTTTTTGGCAAAATGGGCCAGCAGGGCTGCGGGGCCTTCGGGTTCTTCCTCTTCCACGGGTCTGCGGGCGATAATGCAGATGTACCAGATATAGATACCCAGCAGCACTGCGCCGTCAACCCAGGTCAGCGAACCCTTGAGCGGAATAAACAGGGCGTAAATGGTTGCTAGGCCGAGAAAGAGTACGTCCGTGCGTTTGTCGTCCGGCAGGGACACCCCCGAATGGAACCGTCTGGCAAAAACAAGTACAATGGCCGACCAGCCTACGCCGATGAGCAGCCTGTTGGCCCCGGTCATGTTGGCAATGGCGTAGTGGGAGTACGCGCTTTCGGGGTGCTGGCCTGCCATCCAGGTAAAGTACATGTCCACGGCATATTCGGGCAGCACGGCGATAAAGGCCACCACAGCCACGGCTACAGCCTGCGGGATGTCCATCTGGGCCACTTCGCACGCCCAGGTGAGCAGAAAGGATGCGCCCAGAATGGCCATGCCCGAGAGCAGGGCCACCAGAAGCGGCGAAACGTCAGGGTGCAGAAAGCGTAGCCCAATGCCTGGCAGGGTCATGCCCACGGCAATGATGTAGGGGCGCAGTGCGCGAATGGTCATGCTGTTCTCCTTAAAAAATAAAAAAGACCTTGGCGATGTAACGCCAAGGTCTCACTAATCGGCTGTACCGACGGCGACACCAGGCCTGAGGCCATGCTGTTGATGTCGCCCGGGTTTCAAGAACCCAGTTACTCCCCTTGAGCTGCCAAAATAGACGTTGTTCACGGTGCTGTCAACAATTCCACCGGGCGCTCAGCGGCATGCAGCGCTGCGTAGTCAGGGACACAGGCTTTGCTGTCCGAACCATGCGCCGCATTGTTGCAAGGGGGCAGGCGGCACTTGCCAGTATGGGTGCCTGCGGCTAAAGTGACGATGAATTATGTGCCGGCGTAGTCGGCCAGCCTAGGAGCTCTTTGTGAATATTACTTGCCCGCGTTGCGGCTTCAGCCGCGAATTGCCCGCCGATCGTCTGCCCTCCAAGGCAGTTATAGCTACATGCCCGCACTGCGCCTGCCGGTTCCGTCTGGTTCCCGGCGTTGGCGTCATGGATGTGCTGTCCGAACCGGAACACCCCATTGAAAATCCTGCACACAACGGTGATTCCAAAGTCGCCGCTGCGCGGCCTGAAAAGTTGGGTGCGGAACCGCATGGGCGGGGAGCCTGGCAGTCGGGCGATGATGATCCATTGCCCCCTGGGGCCATTGTTCCCGGTCATTCCGTGCAGAAACCTTCCTATTCGGATGACGAGCGGGACGCGAGCCGTGAACCCGCGCAAAAGCCGCAGTCTGGCAGAAAATTCCCCCAGGCGGATGCTGGAGAAGAAAAGCATATAGGTAATCTGTGGGGGCTGCTGGGCGGCAAAAATATTTTTGGCCAGCGCGATGACAAAAGCAGTGAAAAGCGTGCTGGCGAAAGGGATGACGACAATCAGCAGAAACGTAATTCGCAGCGCGGACTTTTTGGCCCTGCTGACGATGATGCTGATGAAAGCCGTAATGCCAGCGCGGCCTATGCGCGTGAGTCTGCGCGTTTTGAAAACGGCCACGACGCCAGTCAGGACGATGCTCAGCACGGCCCGGCCAATCCCTGGGATGCCGCGCCTGAACCCGATGGCTGGATACCCGCCTTTTATCACACCTGCATGCGGGTCATGTTTGGCGCACACAACTTTTTTGCCCATATGCGGGCTGAATCCTCACAGGTGCGGCCGCTGGTGTTCTATCTGATCATCAGCGTGATTCAGGTTGTTATTGAAAGGGTCTGGTCGGGCATCTTTCTTTCGCTCATGGCCCCCAGCGCCGCCTCTGACCCCGAGCTGGAAAAAATGCTCATCCTGCTTTCACCCCAGCTCAGCCTGCCCATGACCATCCTGATCAAAACAGGCGTTTCTGTGGTGCAGCTCTACGTGCTGACGGCGCTGATGCATTTTACCTATGGCTTTATAACTGGCAAAAGGCCCGAATTCTCGCTGGTGTTTCAGGTGGCGGCCTATGCGGCGGCCCCCTCTTTGCTGTGCGTGGTGCCTTTGCTGGGTTCCATTGTTGGCTTTATCTGGATGGTTGCCTGCGTCCTTGTGGGTTGCCGCACGGTTCTTAATCTTACGTGGCCGCAGACCTTCATGGGTTTTGCCCCTGTTGTGCTGCTGCTCGCGCCGCTGTTGTTGCAGGTGATGAAGGCTGCACAATTCTGAGGATTGCCATGGCCCGCTTTTGGCGAAAAATTGCGCTATTCTGGCATGAATTTCGCAATTGTCGTAAATATGGCGCAAGCATCAGGCCAGACACCATTCGCGCCAAGGCCGAAGACCTTGGGCATCTGGCGGAACTGGCCGGAAGAAGTATTGCGCTGACGGAAGCGGAATCGCTCCATCTGGCCCAGTTGGAGCGGGAAATGCGCAGCCTTGTGCAGATGACCCGCCAGACCTCGTTTTGCACCATCCCGGCAGAAAAACGCCGCGATCTGCACGACAGCCTGGCGCAGGCCAGGGAAAAGCTGCTCGATTCCATGCAAAATGCATGTCTGGCCTCGGAGAAAACGCAATGAACCATCTGTATACTCGGTTTTGCGGCTTGGGCGGCGCGGTGTCGCGCCAGCGCGGGCCACTTGCGCTGGCGCTGGGCGCAGCTACAGTTCTGGCAACGCTTTTGTTTACGCTTCTGGGCGGCTGCTCTTCGCCGCCGGACGACAGCCGCAGGTCTGTGAGCGTCACCGGCGACTTTGGCACGCCTTTTCAGTTGCAGATAAACAACTTTGTGCGCCGTCAGCCTCCTGCCATTTACGTGGCTCCGCAGATGGTTCTGGGGCGGCGACCCCGCGCCCTGTTCGTGCCTTTGCGTGCCACGCAGCAGATAGCCAATGCCGTGAGCTTCAGCGAGATGCTTTCACGGCAGATATGGCAGGTCTGGCTTTCGCTCAATGCCTTTCAGGCCCTTGAGTATGCGCCGCAGGGCGCGCCGTATGAACCCTCCCGAGCCATAGCTCTGGCCCGCCAGCGCGGTGCGGAAATGGTGGTCGGGGGGTACATCAATCACTACATGGACGGCGGCAGCACCGGCTCAAGCTCGCTTTCGCTGGCTATGGAAGTGTACGACGCGCGCTCCGGCACCTTGCTCTGGTCCATGGCTCAGGGTGGCCTGATGGAAGCCCGACAGGTGCACGATTTTTATCTTTTCTCCATCAGGGAGCGCAATCCCGGCGACCCCTCGGGCTTTATCGCCCGCTCGCTGGCGTGGGATATGGGCCGCGAGGTTCTGGCCTGGGTTGATCCTTCGTCCAAGGAAAAGTCGTTCTGGGATACGGTGTTTGGCACAAAGGCCTTTTAGGTGTAGAGTAATCCGTTGTCGTTCCTCATATGGCGCATGGTTGTACTTTTTTGAACTTTCTGTGGGGTGGGCAACTGTAGTTTCAGGTTTACCTTGTGGGCTGGTTTGTCGTGCAAAGGCGGATACTGTCTGAAATATTGGAAGGATAAGCTTTGAGTCGCGGCTTTGCCATTCTGGCTTTTGATCTTTTCGGTAAGGCTGTTTTGCCGCCGCCGATAAGCTATAGACCGTCATGCGGGTTTTGCCGTCAAACAGGAGCGGGGTAGTAATGCCCCGCTCCTAACTTTTTGAGTGGTAAGGAAAAAGCTCTGTTTGACGAAGCCATTGTCACAGGGTAAGTAATAAGAAATACTAGGGCTGTTCACTCCGTCACAAGCAGGTTGCGCGCTGCTTCACCGCGCCGCATCCGTCTTGGGTTCGGCCTTTTGCCAGCAAAAGGCCGTGCAAATATGTGGGAACAGTTCCTTGCCGATCATTCCCCCAATGGATTTGGCTGAATGGGAAGCGGCAGAAAGGAGATCCGCCGTGTGCGCGAAGATGCAAGGTCTTTATTTTGACAAGCAGGACAGGGACATCCTGGCTCTGGTTAACCGTATTCTGGAATCCGACGGCAAACAGTCGGACACATTTCTTTTTGATCCCAGCCTGCATCCGCACGGCATCAAGGAACTGGTGGCCTCGCCTGTGTCGCGCATGGCGTATGCCGTCATAAACCTGCTGCGCAACCTTCAGGCGGGCCGTACACAGGCTCGCGACCGTCTGCTTGCCCTCAAGACCCTGTATGACGAAGTGCTCAACAGTGCCCACTCGGCCCTGCGGCGCAACACTGCGCGCGCCCTCATGCAGATCATGAAGAGCATGGTGCGCGCCCACGGCAACCAGCTTGAGCAGCTCAAGCTGGCGCACGACTTTCGCCGCACCGTGCAGGGTACGCCGCGCGTGGTGCGCCGCATGCTTGCGCGCTATCACCTGCCTGAAATGCCCGAAAGCTGGAATCAGCTTGCCTTTGACGACCATGTGTATGACGCCAACACCAAGGGGCGCAAAACCCCCACCCATCTGATCATGGACGCGTGGATCAAAGGGATGCGTTCCCTTACCGTGGCCTATGAATACTGGGTGCAGCCCGAGGCAGCGCGTGAAATTCTGCGTGCAGCGGAAATCACCGGTATCGGCGTGCGTATCGGCCTGGAATTTCATCTGCCTTTTTACGGGCGATTCATCAGCCTGTTCTGGATTCCCCGTGGCTTCAGCTCCAACGAGGATTTTCTGGAGTTTTTGCACAGCCCCAAGGTTGCCGAACTTATGAAGCGGGGCCGCGAGGTGCTGCGCTGGCGGCGTGAACGCGTGCTCGAAAGCCTTGCACTCTGGAACGAAATTCAGCGTCCACAGCTTGAAGCCCAGTGGGGAGTAACTGTGCCGGAACTGACCGGCGAGGGGTTTTCGCGGCATGTGGGCCGGGGGCAGGCCTCTGGCCTGCATCTTGCCGAGGCGCTGCATGCGCATGTGCAGCCATCGTTGCGTGAACGCGCAGCCCTGCTGCGCGAGAGCGATAGCGAGGAGGCCAGGGCCGAACTGGTTTTTCTGGATAACCTGAGCGCTGAATACATCGCCGACCACTGGCTTTCCCCCCTGGAACACCCGGAAATGCCCGACCTCAACAAACCCTGCGCGCACGGCGACCTGCCGCCGCTCATGCAGCTTTCTGTGGGTGATATTACCCGCGAACTTTCCGAACTGAACCCCGGCTACCGCCTTGTGCTGACCACCAAGGGGCTGAGCGTGGAAGACGTGGCGGAACTTTTGTGGGACAGCCGGGGCAGCATCAGCCATCTGGAAATTTTCAACATGCGCGGCTGGATGGAAGGCAAACACTCCTGCCTCAAGGCTATCAGCGAGTTGCAGCAAGCTCTCAATGAAGGGCTTGGCCCGCGTGTGAAGCAGATGATCCGCACGATGGTACGCCGCATGAGCACCCAGGACGAGGAGCGCGCGGCAAAGTTCCGCCATATTCTGCACAACGTGCCGAAATTGTGGGAGCACTATCGCAACAAGCCCCTTGGTTCACGCCTTGGCACAAGCTCGGTGAGCCGTGATTCTTATGGCATGGGTTTTGTGCTGCGCGAGACCCTGCCCGCCCGCAGCCGCAAATTTTACGCAAGGGATCAAAAGCAGCCGGATATTCCCGTGTGTTCGCCGGTTGAAGAATGCGTGCGTTACAGCAAACCCCGCAATCCTTCGCCCTGGCAAAAGGCCTTGCGCCTGTTGCGCCATCTGCCCGGCTGCCGCCATATGGGTATGGAACGCCAGTCTGTCTGGAAGACCGCCAGCGTGGACTTTCGCATCTGCACCAAGGGCAACGTGCTCAACCTTGGCGGCTTGAGCCTTGCCTGCGGCAACGGCCTGCTGGGCAAAACCTGCGAAAAGGGCAGCAGCGAATCTCTGGGGCCAGCATATTTCAACAGCTTTGTGAGCAACTGCCTCAAGGTGCTCATGGGCTTCTGCCCGGCGTTTTTCTCCTTTATGTACACGCAGAACTGGTGGTTCCTCGCCTGGTGCGGCACCTTTATCTGGTTTGGCATCACCGGGTTCCGTAACGTGGTGCAAATGGTCATGGCCGCCAAGGGGGCGACGCGCTCCACGCTCATTCACTGGAAAGATCAGGTCAACGTGAGCCGCTTGTGCGATTCCCTCATGTTCACGGGTTTTTCGGTGCTACTGCTCGAAATGTTGGTGCGTGTGCTGCTGCTCGATAAAACACTTGGCATTACAGCGGCCCAGAATCCCTGGGTGGTGTTTGGCGTGCTCAGCCTTGTTAACGGCATTTATTTGTGCGCGCACAATGTGTTTCGCGGTTTTCCCAAAGAAGCATCCATCGGCAATCTGTTCCGCAGCCTTCTGGCCATCCCCGTGTCGTCGCTGTACAACTGGGTGCTGTATCAGGCGGCCTTTCTGCTTGGGGTGGATAATCCGGCCATGTATCTTGTGCCGAGCGCTGCGGTTATTTCCAAGATGGCCTCGGATTCGGTTGCCGCTCTCATTGAAGGTTATGCGGACAGCCAGGTAAACCTGCGCATGCGCAGATGGGATTATCGCAGCAAGCTTGCCAATGTTTTTGACTGCTACACGCGGCTGGAATTGCTGTTTCCTGACGAAGACGCACTGATCAAGCTTGCGAAACCCGGCGGCCTGCAGGGCAGCGGCGGGGTGATGGGCAAGGAGCTTGAACGGGCTTTCATCATTAACGCCCTTGACCTCATGTATATATGGTTCTACCAGCCACGTGCGCAGGATGCATTCCGGCAGATTGCCAGAACCATGCCTGAGGCTGACCGCAATGTGCTTGCACGGGCGCAGCTTGTGCTGACGCGTGAGCGCGAGGTCAGCCAGATGCTGGTGGACGGATTGCTTGGACGTAATTTCTCCCGGCCACTGGCTTTTTACCTCGATAAGCGGAAAGAATATCTGAGGCGGTTAAGCCGCCTGTGCCGTCCGGGAAAGATGCGGGAGCCGGTAACCTTCTGAAACCGATCTCCGCCGATACCGGAAGGCCAGAGTAGGCAAAGGATAGCAAGGGAACAGGTATTGCCTGCTACGCGGGCGTCATCTGAATAAAATCATACAGCGGGCGCGGCTTTTGCCTTTGCGCCGGGCACAGGGCGCTCCTGCCTGACAGGCAGCGCCAGTACACACCGGAAGTATGGGAACGACGCGGTTCCCGTCTTCAAACCACCGTTGCAGGTACGCTTGCTCCGGTGGTTTTTTGTTGTTGCGGCAAAAGTACAAGGTAAAACTGTTAGTGATCTGTTTTTTCACGTTTTTATTTTAAGCGAGTGCATTGTGTGGTCAATCAATCAAAGATGTGCTTGTGCAAAAAATAATTTTTCACTCTAGTTGCTTGTGCAAAAAGGAACATTTAAATGTGAAACTAAAAGGAAAAAAAGAACTAACTAAATGCTGTGTTATGCTTGCATTGGTTTTTTATATGGTATATTTTTTTCCACAGGAGTCTTTCATACATACGACAGAGCATTTCACACTGATATCGTTCTGTATAACAAAAGGAGTTACGAATGAGTACGGATCTTAAGAGCATGCATATGGGTCAGATCACCTCGTTCTTTATCCCCAACGTCACCCTGGTGGGCGAGGGATGTTCCAAAGAGATTCCTGCTCGATTGAAGAGCATCAATGGTGCGAAGCCGCTGGTTGTAACTGACCAGGGTATCGTCAATGCCGGTATCCTTAAAGTGATCACCGACATCCTTGATGCCGCCAAGATGAAGTATGCCATATACGATAAGACCATCCCGAACCCCACGGATAAAAACGTTGCAGAAGCTTTTGACCTGTACAAAAAGGAAAAGTGCGACAGCATCGTTACCCTTGGCGGCGGCAGCTCGCATGACTGCGGCAAGGGCGTAGGCTTTTTGGCTGGCAACGGTGGCAAGATTCATGACTATGAAGGCGTGGACAAGTCCAAAAAGCCCTTCCCCCCGTATGTTGCTGTTAATACCACCGCTGGCACCGCCTCTGAAATGACGCGTTTCTGCATTATCACCGACACCTCGCGCAAGGTGAAAATGGCCATTGTTGACTGGCGCTGTACCCCCAGCGTGGCCATTGACGATCCCGTCCTGATGATGGGCATGCCCCCGGCCCTGACCGCAGCCACCGGCATGGACGCCCTGACCCACGCCGTGGAAGCCTACGTTTCCACTGCCGCCACGCCCATGACCGATGCCTGCGCTGAAAAGGCCATGGAATACATCAACCGGTACCTGCGCCGCGCCGTTGCCAACGGCCGGGACAAGGAAGCCCGCGAAGGCATGTGCTATGCCCAGTATCTGGCTGGTATGGCCTTCAACAATGCCAGCCTCGGCCACGTGCACGCCATGGCTCACCAGCTTGGCGGCTTCTATGACCTGCCCCACGGCGAATGCAACGCCATTCTGCTGCCCCATGTGTGCGAATACAACCGCATCTCCAGCCGTCGCCGCTTTGGCCGCATTGCCCAGCTTCTGGGCGAACTCACCCAGGGCATCAGCGCTGACGAAGCCTCTCGCAAAGCCATCACCGCCATCAACATCCTGTCCAAGGACGTGGGCATCCCTGATGGCCTGATCGCCCTTGGCAAGAAATACGGCAAGGAAGTACGCGAAGCCGATATCCCCACAATGACCGCCAACGCCCAGAAGGACGCCTGCGGCCTTACCAACCCCCGCTCCATGACGGATGCGGCTGTGGCGGCTATCTACAAGGCGGCCCTGTAATACAGTGTCCTCCAGAATGTAGGCCGTTTGCCTGATCCCCCATTGCGGGGCAGGCCTTTGGCAGACATCGCGGTATGAAAAACGGCGCGGACTTTCCGCGCCGTTTTTCTTGCTCTTTGCGTTGTGCTCTACGGCAAGCCTCACGGCGCATTTTTGTTCCGCGTATCTGGCGGGGTATGAAATGAAAAACTGCGTGGCTTTGCCCCATAACAAAAAAGCGGCATGGAACCCATGCCGCTTTTTGCGTGTTAAGGCAGCCCATGCCCGAGGGGCAGGGGCTCAGGGACGGATGACTTTGTCTGCCAGGTCAAGGCTGGTGACAATATCAAGCATGTTTGAGGTGTCGCCCACTTGCTTGGCTTCCAGCAGACCAAAGTGCGCAAGGCAGGTGCCGCACACAAGCACAGAAACGCCATCGGTTGCCATTTTTTTCAGGGCATCCAACGCAGGGCCAGGCTGGGATGCAAGTTTAACGCCGCCGTTGATCAGTACAATACGCCACAGGCGAGGCCCGAGCTCCGGCAAGGTTGCCACAAAATTGCCCATGAGTTTGGCGCCCAGCCCGTCATCGCCACGGCCAATGGTCTCAGTGGTGATGAGTACCAGCGTCCGGTTGGTTTCACCCAGAGGGCGTGATGCTTCTTCGGCCTGCTGCGGAGCGGATGCCGCAGATTCACCAGCACTCGCCGTGATGCGCCAGCAGTCGGGGCCTTCCTGGCTGGCAGCAACAGTAAAGCCGCGACCTTCCAGAAAGCGCCGCACGTTTTCCCGGGCAGGCTCGTTGTCCACCAGTACTTCCAGGGCATTTGCTCCTGCTGCCAGGGCGTCGCGGGTGCGCATGACGGGCTGGGGGCAGGCCAGCCCTCTGCAATCAAATTGTTCCATGAATATCCTCCTGAGCATGATATCTGCGATTTACAACTATTAGGGGTAAGGGTAGTTAGAAAAAAGCCGATAAGCAAGACAAACTAAGGTAGGCATATATGGGCATTGCGCTTCAGGTAGTAATCATTGCCGCTTTGGGCGGTTTGGCCGCTTTGGGTGGTATACAGGGTATAAGCTGGCTGGTGGTCGGCATTATTTTTGTCTGCGCCGGTGCAAACATCTGGCTCTGGCTGAGCGGGCGTTCCCGCGCTGCCCGTCTGGCACAGTATCTGGAGGCTCAGACTTCAGCGCCAGCTGCTGATGGCGATGTGGAACAGCGGGCCATGCAGTGCATTGAAAGCCTGCGTGAAACGCTGAAAACCAAGGCGGACGCTCAGGTTGTGGAATCCTTGCAGGCGCAGAACAGCGAACTCGCCAAGCAGCTCAAGGAATCTGAGGAACTTGTCGTAACCTTGCGCGGGCGGCGCGAAAAGGGCGTTATCGCCCTGCACAAGGCCCACTCGGTGTGCACCAGACTTTCTGGCGACATGCGCAAGCTTGCCAGCCTCATTACGGACGTGAACGGCGGCGTTGCCGTGCAGCGTGACAGGCTGGAGGAAACAGGCGCGGCAATGGAGCGCGTGGCCGATTCTGCCAGTCAGGCCTCCCTGCGTGTGCGTGAACTTTCCGAGAGCGCCCAGAATTCAAGCGCCAGCGCAGCCACGGGCGAGCAGGAAGTGGAAGGCGCTGTTGGCTCCATTGACAGTGTGCGTGACACCATCGTGCAACTCAAGGAAGCCATGGCTGGTCTGGGCGAAAAAGCTAGCAATATCGGTCAGGTCATGAGCGTCATCAACGAAGTGGCGGATCAGACCAATCTGCTGGCCCTCAACGCCGCCATTGAAGCGGCGCGCGCTGGCGAGGCCGGGCGCGGATTTGCCGTGGTGGCCGACGAGGTGCGCAAGCTGGCTGAAAAAACCATGGGTGCCACCAAGGAAGTCGAGGAGGCCGTAAAGGCCATTCAGGATGAAACACGGCGTAATGTGCTGACTGTGGACAAGGCCGCGCAACTGAGCGTGGACGCGGCAGACAAGGCCACCAATGCCGGTGATGTGATGCGTACTATTCTGCAAAGCATGGCGGATACCGCCGGGCACCTTGCCAGCATCGCTGCCGGTGCCGCCGAGCAGTCCGAGCAGAGCGCCGGAACCAGCGGAGCGCTGGAAGAAGTCCGAGAGGTGGCAGAGAGCACCTCCAAAAACATGGAGATGTTTACTGCCTCGCTGCTGACGTTCCAGAGCGGCATGGAAGAGCTGGATATGATCGTCAATGCGCTTGTTGCAGGCGACTTTGATCAGGCCCTCTCCGACAAGTTCGTGGAGTGGACGCCCAAGCTTGAACTGCATGTGCCCCTGGTGGACAGGGAACACAAGCTGCTGGTGGAATATATCAACGAACTGCATCAGGCCATGACGCATAACAAGCCTGTGTCTGAAATGATCACGGTGCTCAAAAAGCTGCGCGATTACACGGCCACCCACTTTGGCGATGAAGAAAGGCTGTTCAATGTTCCCGCCTACAAGGCCGCAGCGGAGCATATGAAGATTCATAAAAAGTTTGTCGCCAAGCTGGATGAGGTGGAAGAGCAGTTGCGCATGGGCACCGCCACTGTGAGCATGGATCTGCTGACCTTCCTCAAGGATTGGCTGGTACAGCACATCATGGGCACAGACCCCACCTATTTGCCCTACCTCAAGCCTGAGGACAAGGAACCCGCTAAGCGGTAGTCATAAAATCAAAGATTTTTTATGCAAGCAAAGAAGCCCCGAAAGGGGCTTTTTGCTTGCGTGCGGAACCCTACAAAAAAGGGGCCGTCACGCCGGGCATGCGTGACGGCCTCTGTGCGCAGGTGGCGCTTCAGAACAATATTTCTTCCTGTCCCCTTTCTGAGCCTGGAATAAAGATAAAAATTTCAGAGGGAGGGGACGAAAGGGGCACGCTTTCACAGAACATCCCGCTGCAGGTCTGCCCTACGCGGGCCAGCTGCCCTCGCGAAGTCTGCGCATGCCTTCCTCTCCCACATAGCGGCGCAACTGCTTGTCAGGGGCGTTGAGCAGATCCACCACCAGCAGGGCATCAAGGGTCCCAAAGGTTCTGTCTTCGTGAAAGGCGGCAATGCGCCCACCCAATTGCAGGTAGTGCTTAAAAAGGATGGGCAGGGTGCGCCCGCCCTCCATCTGCCGCACCAGCGCGTTGACGGACTTGTAATCAAGATGCTGGGCAAAGGGCAGTTCTTCCCGCAGCTTGCGGGGCTGTTTGCCGTGCACCAGACTTGCCAGAGGCGTATCCCAGTGGCGCAGGCGCAGGTGCCGCCAGAGCAGGTCTACCGATTGCGGGCGATAGTTGAGACCAATGCTGGCAGGGCCAAAGAGGGTACGCACGCCATTACGCAGGGCCATCTGCCCAATACCCTTCCATAGCAGAAGCAGGGGAGTGTAATCGCGCTGATATTCAGGGCAGACAAAGGCGCGTCCAAGCTCCAGCGCATTGCCGCATTGGCGGAAAAATTCCGGCTCGTACTCAAAAAGCGAGGCAGTGTAGAGGTGTTTTTTGTCATACTGCCATGTTCCTTCTGGTCGCACCACTCGTGCCCGGTATGAACCGGCAATGTTTTTGCCTTCTTCGTCCAGAAGCAGCAGGTGTGAATATTGCGGGTCGTAGCGGTCTGTATCCCGCGCCTGCCCAGATCCTTCCCCCAGCGCGCGAAAGGCCTCTTCGCGTCTTCTGGTCAGTTCGTCCAGCAGCAGGGGGGATTCGTTGCCCTCAAGCAGATAGACGCCGTAGCGGCCTTCGCGGGCCAGCATGCGGTTTTCCGGCAGGGCGGCAAGGCTGACCATGATATCCATCTTGGCAGCGGCAGGGGCCAGGGGCAGGCAATTGGCTGCATGCCCGGCTGCACCGTGTTCAGAACCCAGGGCAGAGCGGCAAAGCCCCAAACAGTGGGTGCGCTGCTCGTGGTTCAGCCCGGTCAGAATTTCTGCGGGGATGGCCTCGCCCACGATCATGCGGGCGGTGCTTCCCCTTTGTCTGAACAAGGTATTGGGCAGCAGAACCTCGCCGACGTTTTCCTTGAGCGCTGTTGCAGCGATAAACAGGGCGTTCTGCCGTACGCCCATATGCAAGGGAACAAAATTCAGGCCGGGGATATCGGCATTGCGCCCGCCAAGCCTGCTGAGCAGGCGCGACCATGGCTGCTCAGCAATGCCGCGTCCCAATTGCCAGCGGGCCACACGCCCGGAGGGGAAAATACCCAGTGCGCCGCCCGCCCGCAGGTGGG
The DNA here is from genome assembly GCF_022508225.1 of Desulfovibrio sp. UIB00. NCBI lineage: Bacteria > Pseudomonadati > Thermodesulfobacteriota > Desulfovibrionia > Desulfovibrionales > Desulfovibrionaceae > Desulfovibrio > Desulfovibrio sp. UIB00. The sequence goes on from NZ_JAETXJ010000005.1 coordinate 137,280, forward strand.
TCATGGCTGCGCGCAACACTGCGGCGTTGGCGGCTGCGCCGCCAGAAAGATTCAGGGGCAACAGCATGGGGGCAAGTTGCGCCAGTTGGGGAATGCGCAGCAAGGCATCGCTGGCAAGAATTTTGAGATCGGGACGTGCCTTGCCGCAGAGCGCAGCAAGCATCAACCCTTCAAGCGCGCCGGAGGGGTGGTTGGCAAAAAGCACCACCGGTCCGTGGGCAGGAATGCGCTCCAGATCGCCGCGCAGGCATTCCGTACGGACATCCAGCGCAGTGAGGCAGGCGGTGGCAAAGGTTTGAGGGTCGCCGCACTGGGGCAGTGTGTCGGCCATTTTTTCCAACCGGGCGAAACCCGAAAGCTGACGGGCCAGGGCGCGGGCCAGCCGCCCGACGCTTCTGACCAGCGGGCGGCCAGGTGCAAGGGGTAAAATATCAGCATTGCCGGGCATGGGGATTCTCCTGTGCTTGGGCTGGGCATGCGCGTGGGCGCATACCCGGCTGGTTCCGTTTCCTGCGCGTGGCGGCGAGCCGGGCCGGGCGAGGGTAATTTTCGTATGTCTAACAGTATTCGGCGCACACTTCCTGAGGAAGCGGCGTGGCCTTCATCTGGATCATATTTGTGCGCAGATCGTTTTCAATGTTCTGCTGGCATTCGCAGCAGCGGGTCGCCCCTGGTGCGGCCATGAGGCGGGCTAGGGGAATCTCTTCGCCGCATTCTTCGCAGCGGCGGGGGCCGCCGTGCCGCAGGAGCGCCACAAGGCTCTGGAGTTCACGAATGCGCTGGGAGCTGCGGCGGGCGCTGCAATGGGCTATGTGGGCCGCCTCAAGGTGGCTGGCTGCGTCCAGTTCGTCCGCGCAGTGCTGAGCCTGAAAAACATCGCGCAGCAGGGTGAGACGGTGCATTTCTTCGTTCAGTTCGCCCTGAAGACGCTGCAAAGTGTGCAAATTGTCCATGTCTGCCTCCTCCGGAGAATTTCCGATGGTTGAACTGTTGCTCTTGGGGCATCATGAATGTGCTGGTTTGCGTTATGGTGACGCCCATGTGAACTTGTGCGTCATGTTGGCGGCAAAGTGGTGGAGGCGGAGGCTGTGCTTTCTGAACAGATGCAGCTCAAGGGAAGATTTGTTGACAGGGGGGTGTTTGTGCAATAATTTTCTCATGCATATAATTTATCATCACGATGTAGCCAAGGAGGAAGTTGTGTCCGAATATAGAAAGCCCTCAACATTAGAGCGGTTTATCCCTATTGTGGACTTTCTGGGCGCTTTTTTGGGTGCGGACTGTGAAGTTGTGCTGCACGATGCCACCAGGCCGGACAGCTCCGTGCTTGCGATAGCCAACAGCCATATAAGCGGACGCCGTGTGGGATCGCCCATTACGGATATGGCGTTGCGGCTTATCAAGGACGGTACCTGGATGACCGCGCCTTTTATTACGGGCTATAAAACGCAGAGCAAGGATGGTCGTCAGCTCCATTCGGCAACATATTTTATCCGTGAAGACGATGGTTCTTTGGCGGGGATGTTATGTCTCAACATGGATGCGGCCCCGCTGATTGAGGCGCGCGATCTGCTTGAGCGCTTCATATCGCGAGCGCGAATGGAAAAGCCCAGGTCAGATGTTGAAAATGGGCATCCTCTTGAAACATTCGCTGAATCGCTGGAAGACCTGACCAGCAGTATTATCCAGCAAGCAGTGAATGGCGCGGATATCCCGCCGGATCGCATGACGGCAGATGAAAAAATAGCTATTGTACGCACCCTTAACGAAAAAGGAGTATTTTTGCTTAAAGGTGCGGTGGCGGTTGTGGCGCGCCATCTGGCAGCATCTGAGGCCACCGTTTACAGGTATCTGCAACGGGTTTCTTCCTGAAGTGTTTTCCGCACACATGATTTTTTTCTATCATATTGACAAAAAATTATTATCAAGATAATTTTGTTTCACTGCGATAGCTGTGCTTGCAGGGCGTGTGGTCTCCTTAACGGGGCAGCGCATAACATCTTGTTTTAACAACTTGTTAAGGAGAATCCGTCAAATGTCTCAGCGTATTGCAACGGAAAAGGCCCCAGCAGCCATTGGCCCGTACTCTCAGGGTATGGTCTGCGGCACCCTTCTTTTTACATCCGGTCAGATACCCGTTGATCCTTCCACCAAGGCTGTGCCCGACGATGTGGCTGCTCAGGCCCGGCAGTCGCTGGAAAATGTCAAGGCCGTTGTGGAAGCTGGCGGCAGCAGCATGGACCGTGTGGTAAAAACTACGGTGTTTCTGGCTGATATGGGTGATTTCGCCGCTGTGAATCAGGTGTACTCCACCTATTTTGCAGAGCCTTTTCCTGCCCGGAGTTGCGTACAGGTTGCGGCCTTGCCTCTTGGCGTAAAGGTCGAGATTGAAGCAATCGCCGCCCTGTAGGCGTAAGTGGGCTTAGCTGTCTGAGCATCGGCGGCATGGGGCCGCTGAACGGTACTTCATCGTCAGGAGACACCACATGTCCAAGAGCAAGAACGAATTCGGTCTTATTCTCAAGCTGCTGGCAGGCATTGTCATTGGCGCACTGATCGGTTTTGCGGCCAATGAAAATGTCATGCAGGTTGTAATGTCTCTCAAGTATGTTCTGGGCCAGATAATCTTTTACACCGTGCCGCTCGTTATCATTGCGTTCATTGCGCCTGCCATTACCCGGCTTGGACAGAACGCCAGCCGCATGTTGATTGCGGCGCTGGTCATTGCTTACATTTCTTCCGTAGGCGCGGCCACCATGTCTTGTCTCGCCGGATACGCCATTATTCCCCATTTGTCCGTTCCCACGGCGGTGGCGGCCCTGCATCCTCTGCCCGATGTGCTCTTCAAGCTGGATATCCCCCCGGTCATGCCGGTCATGACAGCCTTGGTAACGGCTATTCTCATTGGCATAGCATCGCTGTGGACACGTGCTGAAATCATGGTGCGCCTGCTGGACGAGCTGGAAGCCATCATGCTCAAGATCGTGAGCAACGTGGTCATTCCCCTGTTGCCGCTCTTTATTGCCGCCACCTTTGCCGGACTCGCCTACGAAGGTAGCCTCACGCGGCAGCTTCCCGTATTCTTGAAAGTTATCATTCTTGTGTTGCTCGGGCACTACATTTGGCTTGCCGTGCTGTACTCTATTGCCGGTATTGTGTCTGGTCGCAATCCCCTTGAGGTGCTGCGCCACTATGGCCCGGCCTACCTTACTGCTGTTGGCACCATGTCCAGCGCGGCGACGCTGCCAGTTTCCCTTTCCTGCGCATCGCGATCTTCCGTACTTTCCAAGGAAATGGTGGAGTTCGCCGTGCCGCTTGGGGCGACAATCCATCTCTGCGGCTCCGTGCTGACGGAAACTTTTTTTGCCATGACTATTTCCATGTTGCTGTATGGCTATTTGCCCAGCCCGGCGACAATGGCGGTGTTTATTGCCCTGTTTGGGGTGTTCGCCATCGGTGCTCCTGGCGTGCCTGGCGGTACAGTAATGGCTTCTCTTGGCATTGTGGTGAGTGTGCTTGGTTTTGATCCTGCCGGGGTGGCCTTGCTGCTCGCCATATTTGCCCTTCAGGATAGCTTTGGCACTGCCTGCAACGTTACCGGCGATGGCGCAATGGCCCTGATGCTGGAAGGCCTTTTCAACCGGTCAAAAGGCAAGGTCAGCCAAGCCTGAAAATCATGAATATAACAACCCCCTGCAATAAATGCGAGGAAGCATACATGCCCAATTCCCAATGGCCCAGTTTTATTGAACTGCTGCATAAGGAAGTAGTGCCCGCTCTAGGTTGCACAGAGCCAGTAGCCGTGGCGCTGGCTGCTGCCCATGCCGTTGAGGCTCTGGGTTGCCAGCCCGAGAACATAAAGGTGCTCGTTAGCGGTAATTTGCTGAAAAACGGCATGGGTGTTGGTGTGCCCGGCACCGGTGCCACGGGTATGAATATTGCCGCTGCTGTCGGGGCGATTGGCGGAAAGGCTGCGCGCGGGCTTGAAGTGCTGGCGGAGCTTACCCCCGAACAGGCCGAAGCGGGCCGCAATATGGTCGAAGCAGGCCGTGTCCATGTGGGCATTGCCGAAGGCTCGCCCCTGCTGTATGCGGAAGTTCTTGTGGAAGGCGGGGGCCATACAGGCCGGGCTGTGCTTGAGCATGAGCACACCAACATTGTGCGTATTGAGCGCGATGGCAAGGTACTGTTCAGCCGTGAAGAGCCAGAGGGCGCGGCAACTGCAAAAAGTGACGAGTGGCCGCTGTCCATTGCCGCCATTCACGAGTTTGCCACGCAGGCACCTTTTGAAGACATCAGCTTTATTCTTGAAGCCGCAAGGCTCAACGAAGCGGTGGCTCTGGAAGGCCTGGCCCGGGAATACGGCCTGCAGGTAGGACGCACCATTGATGGCAATATCCGCAAACGTCTTATGTCCGACGATGTGGCTACCCTGGCGGTCAAACTGACGGCTGCCGCTTCCGATGCGCGCATGGACGGCGTGATGATGCCTGTGATGAGCAATTCCGGCAGCGGGAATCAGGGCATAACCTGCACCATGCCGGTGGTGGCCTTTGCCATGCGGCTGGAAGCAGGGGACGAGGCTCTGGCAAGGGCGCTGATTATGAGCCACCTTACCTCAATTCACGTCAAGCATCGTCTGGGGCGGCTTTCGGCTTTATGCGGCGCTACGGTTGCCAGCATGGCCTCCGCCTGCGGTATTGTAATGCTGCTTGGCGGCGGGATAGAGCAGATTGACCGTACCATCCGCAATATGGTGGGCAACGTGGCGGGCATGATCTGCGATGGCGCCAAGACCGGTTGCGCCATGAAGGTTGCTTCGGCGGTAGGCGCGGGCGTGCAATCTGCCATGCTGGCTATGGATGGTATGGGCGTAACCCGCAATGAAGGCATTGTTGAAGACGATATTGAACAATGCATTGCCAATCTGGCCCGGCTGGGCTGCGACGGTATGGCTCAGGCTGACCGCGTGGTGCTGGACATCATGGTGGCGAAAAGCTGAGTTTGCTGTAGCGGCATTCCCTCAGTGGCAAAAGGCCAGAACTGAGCTGCAAGGGTCCCTTCCTGTCGTTGCCTTTACCAGTAATGGATAAGGTGCGTGGAAGGGGCCTTTTTTGTGATGTGGTAAACCCACAATCTGTTCAATGAGTTCTGGCTGCTTTGCGGGCTTCTGTACGCAAAAGCCCGTCCCGCAATGCGGAACGGGCTTTATATCAGGCTTTGTCGGCAGATTGCCGCAGCGGCCTACTTGCCGCAGAAGGACAGAAAGTAGCTGTGCATGCGCGTGTCTGGCGTAAGCTCGGGGTGGAAGGACGTGGCCAGAATATTGTTCTGGCGCACGGCTACCGCCTGACCGTCAACCTCTGCCAGCACCTTTACACCCGCGCCCACGCCGGTAATGACAGGAGCGCGAATGAAAACTGCCGGGAGGGGGTCTGCCCCGATCTCGGGTATGCTCAGATTGGTTTCAAAGCTGTCCACCTGCCTGCCAAAGGCGTTGCGTCGCACGGTGGCGTCAAGCACGCCCAGGCGGGGCTGATCCGAGTTTTCAATGTCGCGGCACAGCAGTATAAGCCCGGCGCAACTGCCATAAACGGGCATGCCGTCGAGTATGCGCTGGCGCAGGGGCTCAAGCATGTTCCATTCATTGAGCAGTTTGCCGATGGTGGTGCTTTCGCCGCCGGGAATGATCAGGGCATCAATGCCCTCAATATCCTTGAGCTGGCGCACCTCGCGGGCCGTTGCGCCAAGGCTGGCAACAGCGGCCACATGCTCGCGAAAGGCTCCCTGAAGAGCCAGAACGCCTACGCAAAGCTGCGACATTACCAACCCCGTTCCTGCATGCGTTCGGCAGAAGGAATGGTGGAAATTTCAATGCCCACCATGGGTTCGCCCAGATCGCGGGAGATTTCGGCCAGCATGGCGAAATCGTTGTAGTTGGTCACGGCCTGCACAATGGCCTTGGCGCGCTTGGCCGGGTCGCCGGACTTGAAGATGCCGGAGCCGACGAACACGCCGTCGCAGCCGAGGTGCATCATCATGGCGGCGTCAGCGGGGGTGGCAATGCCGCCAGCGGCAAAGTTCACCACGGGCAGGCGGCCTTCCTTGCGCACGGCGTAGCACACTTCAAGGGGAGCGCCGATTTCTTTGGCGTAGTTGGCAACTTCGGCTTCGGGCAGGCTGCACAGCTTGCGCACGTCGTCCATAACCTGACGGCAGTGGCGCACGGCTTCAACCACGTTGCCTGTGCCGGGTTCACCCTTGGTGCGGATCATGGCTGCACCCTCGGCGATACGGCGCAGGGCTTCACCCAGATTGCGGCAGCCGCACACGAAAGGCACGGTAAAATCGCGCTTGTCGATATGGTACTTGTCGTCAGCGGGGGTGAGCACTTCACTTTCGTCAATATAGTCGGCGCCCATGGCTTCAAGGATACGGGCTTCAACAAAATGACCGATACGGGCCTTGGCCATGACGGGAATGCTCACCACTTCCATGATGCGCTTGACGATGGTGGGGTCGGCCATACGGGCCACGCCGCCTGCGGCGCGAATATCGGCAGGTACGCGTTCCAGGGCCATGACTGCGCAGGCTCCCGCTGCTTCGGCGATCTTAGCCTGTTCGGGAGTGGTGACGTCCATGATCACGCCGCCTTTGAGCATTTCAGCAAGGCCTGTCTTCAGGCGGATGGTGCCCTGTTCCATATCTTTCTACTCCTTCTGAGCCGGAGGCCGGCTGGTGATGATGTCTGCATGCCGCACATGCGGCGGCTTTGCTGGCGTGTATATATGTCAATAAGCCGCACCTGACAATATGATACCTGACATGCTCCGCAGCAGGACATCCCGCCGCAAAAAACTTCCGTCATTGGCCCATGCGGCTTGCGCTTCGGGCGTCCTCTGGCTATGCTTAAGGACTCAAAAGGAAGTATGATGACAGAAAGTTTCCCCATTCTTTTGCCATTGCTTCGCGGCCCACTGCCTTTGCACGCTTTTGAAGCGTCCGCTCAGTCCGGCCAGGCCCCAGCCGCCGGAAAAGGATCAGACCCACACTGGGCTGGCGCTTTGCGTCTGTGGCCCGGTCTGCCTGATGCGCCTGCCGAAGGTTTTTTTTGTCCGGATACCTATCCCTTTTCACCCCGCGAGGCCGTGGCCTGCCTTGGCGATCTGCAACAGATGGGCGATGCGGCCCTTTCCGGCCTGCCGGTTGGCGCAGCCGCCGCTGGCAACGCGCGCGCCGCGCGCCGCAGCTCAGAAATGGCCATGCTCTCCGGCCTTGAAAAATCTGATGGCGATGCCGCAGCCGCTCTGGCGGCAGAAGCGGCCCGCAAGGAGCTGCTTGCGCGCACTCAGGCGCAGAAGACCCTGCTCTGGGTCTGGCAGCAGGAGGAAAGCCTGGCTGATCTGGCGGAGCTGACAGCGAGTTTTGCCAAAAATGCGGGCAGCCTGACAGCTTCTCTGGGGGTTGACCCGGATGAAGATATGGCCGGGCTGACGCCGGATGCCCTTACGGGCGACCTGGTGCGCCTTGGTTCGCCCATTGCGCTTGATACTGGCCTTGTGCCGCCGTGGCGGCTGGTGATGGCCAACGCGCTCTATTTTGTGCCGCCCCATGCGCCCATTATTATTGAAGGGGCCATGCGTGAAGATGTGCTGGATATGCTGGAATTTGTCCCGGCCCCAGAACGTCAGGGCCTGCTTGGCGCGCCGGAGTCGGCCTCCGCAGGCGCACCGCTGCCCGTGGCGGTAGAAGCCCGCGCCCCGGGCTGGAAACTGCTTGGGCATACCCGCCCCACAGGGCAGCCGCCGATTGACGCCGAGCGGGTGTGGATCACCTGGAGGGCCGGAGCATGAACAGCCAGCAGGCGCAGTCACTCACCGCGCAAGGTTTGTTCCCGCACGGCATTGCTGGCGTGATCTTTGACTGCGACGGCGTGATGATTGATTCGCGCGAGGCGAACAACATCTTTTACAATCGTGTTCTCGCCTGGTTTGGCCTGCCGCCCATGACCATTGAACAGGAAAACTACTGTTTCATGGCTACATCGCGTCAGGCATTGCTGCATATTGTGCCGCAGCCTCTGCACGGGCAGATCGACCATGTCATCCGCCACGAGGTTATTTACCAGCGCGATATTGTCCCCATGCTGCGCTTACAGCCCGGTTTTATGGACTTTATCGGCAATCTGCGGAGCAGGGGGGTGCGTATGGCCGTGCACACCAATCGAAAGCTCGATGGAATACAAACGGTTCTGGACATTTTTTCCCTGCCCTCCTATTTTAATCCTGTGGTCGCGGCGGATACCGCCGCACCCAAGCCTTCGCCCGAGGGTACGCGGCACATATGCGCCGCGTGGCAATGCCCTCCGCAACAGGTGCTTTTTGTTGGCGACAGCGAGCACGACAAGGAGGCGGCCCGGGGGGCGGGCGTGATATTTGCCGCATTTAATGGCGGCCCGTTACGGGGAGAGATTACGGCGGCGGATTATCCCGGTCTGCACAATGCGCTGGCCGCAGTGCTGCCGCCTGTTTCCGGCCTGTAAGGCCTGGACCCGTTGCGAATATAAAAGAAAGCCACGCTGGAGGGCGCATGATTGTTGTTGCCAATACCATGAGCGCTATTGCCCTGGTGCTCGGGTCTCTGCTTAGTCTGTATTTCTGGATTGTCATTATCGCGGCTGTGCTCACGTGGGTGCGCCCCGATCCGTACAATCCTATTGTGCGCACCCTGCGCACGCTTACGGAGCCTGTGTTTTACCGTGTGCGCAAATGGTTGCCGTTCACCTATTCAAGCGGCATGGATTTTTCGCCTGTGGTGGTGCTGCTGGCCATTGAGCTGTTTAACAGGATTGTCATTACCTCGCTGGCCCAGTACGCGATGACGCTTCATTAAAAGAACTGGCACCGCCGGAGGACTGATTTTTTACACATGCTCCATGCGGATGTCTGAGAATCCGCGCCAGGAGAACAAGCCCATATAACCTGTAGCCGCGCTGCACAAAGCCACATCGGCGCAGCGGCACAGGCGGGCTGATCCCCTTGAGCAAAAGCCTCAGTTGATGCGCAGGCAAAAGCCTATGAACATCTAACAATGGAGATTTCTTATGGATCAGCAAGAACTGGAACTGCTGGAAAAGTACGCTGCCACTGATCCGGAGCTGAAATCCCTTTGGGAAGATCACGTGCTCTACGAAAAACAGGTGGAAAAGCTCGAAGGCAAAGCCTTCCGTTCGCCCACTGAAGAGCAGACGCTCAAGCAATTGAAAAAGCAGAAGCTCGAAGGAAAAACCCAGCTCATGGCCGTTCTTGATCGTCTGAAGAAACAAGGATAGCCGGGCTTTTTTTAAGGAGTCGGACATGGAATGTACTGGTGCGCAGATTCTCCTTGAGTCCATGAAGCGAGAGGGCGTGGATGTGCTGTTCGGTTATCCGGGCGGTGCGGTCATTGATATTTATGATGAACTACCGCGACATCCCGAGCTACGCCATGTGCTGGTACGGCACGAGCAAGGAGCTGTGCACGCGGCTGACGGCTATGCCCGTGCCTCGGGCAAGACCGGCGTATGCCTGGTCACCTCGGGGCCTGGAGCTACCAATACGGTCACGGGCATAGCCACAGCCTACTCTGATTCCATTCCTCTGGTGGTGTTCACCGGGCAGGTGCCCACCCAGCTGATCGGCAACGATGCCTTTCAGGAAGTGGATATCGTGGGCATCACCCGGCCCTGCACCAAACATAATTTCCTGGTCAAGGATATCAGTAAACTGGCGTTGACCATCCGTCAGGCCTTTTACCTTGCACGTTCGGGCCGCCCCGGCCCGGTGCTGGTGGACCTGCCCAAGGACGTCATGCAGAAGCGGGCTGAATTTGTCTGGCCTGAAGACGTCTACATGCGCAGCTACAACCCCACTTACAAGCCCAACCTGAACCAGTTGCGCCGCTCGGTGGAAGAACTGGCAAAGGCCGAGCGTCCGGTGATTCTGGCGGGCGGCGGGGTTATTCTGTCCAACGGTGCGGAGGCCCTTACCGGGCTTGCGCGCAAGCTGAACATCCCTGTTACCTGCACCCTCATGGGGCTTGGGTCTTTTCCGGCCACAGACCCCCTGTGGCTGGGCATGGTGGGCATGCACGGCACCTACGCGGCCAACCTTGCCATCAATAACTGCGATGTGCTGATGTGCGTGGGCGCGCGCTTTGACGACCGCGTTACCGGCAAGCTGGCGGCCTTTGCGCCCAAGGCCCGCATTGTGCATATCGACATTGACCCCACGTCCATTCGCAAGAATGTGGAGGTGCATGTGCCTGTGGTTGGCGATTGCCGCTTGGCGCTGGAAGGCATTGCCGAAATCTGCGAGGCCAAGCTGGAAAACAAGGACTGGGCGGGTGAACATGCCGCCTGGATTGCCGCCGTGGCCGAGTGGAAGGCAAGCAAGCCCCTGTGTTACCAGTGCAATGGCAACATCAAACCGCAGTCGGTCATTGAAGCTCTTTACGACATCACCGGCGGCGATGCCATCATCGCCACCGAGGTGGGACAGCACCAGATGTGGGTGGCCCAGTTTTATTCGTTCACCAAGCCGCGCACCCTGCTGACCAGCGGTGGCCTCGGCACCATGGGCTACGGTTTTCCCGCTTCGGTGGGGGCGCAGTTTGCCTTTCCGGATAAAAAGGTCATTGCTGTGGCAGGCGACGCCTCGCTGCAGATGAACATTCAGGAGCTGGCAACCGTAGTGGCCAACAAGCTGCCTATCAAGGTCGTCATTCTGAACAACCGCTACCTGGGCATGGTGCGCCAGTGGCAGGAGCTCTTTTACAACAACAACTACAGTTCCACCAACATGGAAGCCCAGCCCGACTTTGTGAAGCTGGCCGAGGCCTACGGGGCCGAAGGCTATCGCATTGAAAAGGCTGAGGACATGCGGGCCGTGCTTGAAAAGGCCCTTGCTTCGCCCAACCCTGCCTTTATTGACGTGGTAGTAGAGCGCGAAGAAAACGTGTACCCCATCGTGCCCGCTGGTGCGGCGCTTGATGAAATGTTGCTGGTGTAAGGGAGATGGCTATGCAACGACATGTGCTTTCCGTGCTGGTGGAAAACGAACCCGGTGTGCTTTCCCGCGTGGCTGGCCTGTTCAGCGGGCGCGGCTTCAATATCCATTCCCTCAATGTGGCTCCGGCTCTGGAAGAGGGCGTTTCGCACATGACCATCACCACCGATGGCGACAGTCTTATTCTGGAGCAGATCATGAAGCAGCTCCACAAGATTGTTTCGGTCATCAAGGTGGTGGATTTTGCGGATATTCCCGCTGTGGCACGCGAAATGATCTTTGTTAAGGTGCAGGCAGAAGGCCCCATGCGGGGCGAAATTCTGCGAACTGTTGAAATATTCCGCTGCAAGGTGGTTGATGTCAGCCCCAATGAAATGACCATTGAGGCCACTGGCGACCAGAACAAGCTGGACGCCATCATCAGCCTGTTGCAACGGTTTGGAATCAAGGAACTGGCGCGCACAGGCGCAGTTGCCATGCGTCGTTCCAAGAAAACGGATTAGGGTTCCGGGACGCGAAGGACAGCCTTTTGCCGGGGTGTTTGACACAAGACACCCCACGAGGCATGGCTGCCCCTGCGCGTAAAGAACCCGGTCGCGCGGCCATGCGCCGCGAGATTACAGGAGCGTTAGCCCGTGAGCGTGTCAATGGCCCACAAGGTCTCCTTGACAGCGCGCATGAGGTCGGGGTGGTGCGTATATCCATTCAAACCAGCCCGGGTCATTGGCAAAGCGTCCCACAGGCGGCCTTGCCCGCCGTATCCAGTCGGCCCCCCTCTGTCCTTGCCGCAAGGGCGGGAAGGAATGTATTTTTTTTGTCTAACCGTGAGTGATCTCAGAGGATGTTCAGATGAAAGTTTATTACGATCAGGATGCAGACCTTAATTGTTTGAAAAACAAGACCGTGGCCATCATCGGTTATGGCAGTCAGGGCCATGCCCATGCCCAGAATCTGCGTGATTCCGGCGTCAAGGTTGTGGTGGGTCAGCGCCCCGGCGGCGCCAACTACGAGTTGGCCAAGGAACACGGCTTCACCCCCGTGTCTGCTTCCGAGGCCGCCGCTCAGGCCGACCTGATCATGATTCTGCTGCCTGACGAAGTGCAGGCCGCCGTGTACGAAAACGACGTGAAGCCCCACCTGACCAAGGGCAAGGCCCTGTTGTTCGCCCACGGCTTCAACATCCATTTCAGCCAGATCCAGCCGCCCAAGGATGTGGACGTGTTCCTCATCGCCCCCAAGGGCCCCGGCCATCTGGTGCGCCGCACCTTCACTGAAGGCGGTGGCGTGCCCTGCCTCGTGGCCATTCATCAGGACGCCACCGGCGAAGCCCTCAAGATTGCTCTGGCCTATGCCAAGGGCATCGGCGGCGCTCGCTCCGGCGTTATTGAAACCTCCTTCCGTGAAGAAACGGAAACCGACCTCTTCGGTGAACAGGCCGTGCTTTGCGGCGGCGTTTCCGCCCTGATCAAGGCCGGTTTTGAAACCCTCGTGGAAGCCGGTTATCAGCCCGAAATGGCGTACTTTGAATGCATGCACGAAATGAAGCTCATCGTTGACCTCATGTACGAGGGCGGCCTTTCCCGCATGCGTTACTCCATCAGCAACACCGCTGAATACGGCGACTACGTCACCGGCCCCCGCCTGATCACCGAAACGGTGAAAAAGGAAATGAAGGGCGTGCTCAAGGACATCCAGAGCGGCGTGTTTGCGCGCAACTTCATTCTTGAAGCCCGCGCCAAGTACCCCATGTTCCTCACCACCCGCCGCAACGAATCTGAACACCAGATCGAAAAGGTGGGCAAGGAACTGCGCGGCATGATGTCCTGGCTCAAGAAGGACAAGAAAGACTAGTTCCGCTGTTTCAGCCGCAGGCTGAAAGCGTTTTGTTGGGGCTTTTCGCGGTATTTCCGTGAGAAGCCCCATTTTTTTATCCGCTGAAAAATAACAAAGCCGATGTCCTTCATGGAGCCTGCCCGTAGAGGATTGGGACGCAGCCGACATGATTCTAGGCTGACAGGGGATATTGCCATAGTAAATTGATCAATTTTATCGACTTCTGCATGTTGCAAAAATAGTTACTGTTTGCCACAATCAGGCCATACAGCTTGTATATAAAGTTGTTGTCTTCCATGCGCCGGAGCATCCTGCGGGCTGCCTCGGTGTGCCGTATTTTACGGGCATGGCCTTTCCGCTTTTGGTTTTATCATGTGTGCATTGCTTCCCGCCTTTGCCTTGCGACCGCCCATTTATGTAGCCAGTTACGCTGGTATGACCTGCTCTGGCATTGTGTCCGCGCTGTACTTTTTGCGTTCCGCGCCCGCTGCAACAGCGTGTGCTTGCGCAGGAGGGTTGGTGCGGCTTTTCGGCGTGTCGGTTTGCACCTTGATTTTTCAGGAGATTAAGACGTGCTCAGAAATTTCAGCATCAGTCAGCGAATTATCTTTTTTGTCATCATCATGATCGCCCTGATTATTTCCATCGCGGGCCTGTCCGTGCGCATGACGGAAGGCGTCATTGCTGACGGCACGGCACTTGCCAAAGAAATGCTGCTCGACTCCCAAAGGGCGCGCATCAAGGATATCACGCACTCCCAGGCGCTTGGTCTGGCGGCCATGACGCAAGGCCAGTCCGAGGCCGAGCAGTTGCGCATCATTGCGCAGTATGTGGACAGCGCCCGGTTTGAGGATGACAGCTCCGGGTATTTTTATGTGTACAAGGGCACGCTCAGCGCGGCCCATCCCTTGCAGAAGCAACTGATCGGCAAGGATCTGGCTTCAACCGCTGACAGCAGGGGCGTTCACTATGTTAGTGAACTGTACAGGGCCGCGCAGCGCGGCGGCGGGTTTGTGGATTTTGTGTTTCCAAAGCCCGGCTCTGGCGACGTGTTCAAGCTGGGCTATGCGGAAGCTATTGCGGGCACGCCCTTCTGGATTGGCACGGGCGTGTATATCGACAATGTGGACAAGGCCGAAAGTCGCCTCATCACCACCATGCGCTCCATCCTGCACAGCCAGCTGGCAATCTATGGCGGTGGTTTTTTGGCGATACTGTTGCTGGTGGTCTGCCCGCTTTCCTATGCTATGGTCGTGTCCATAACTCGCCCTCTTGCGGGCATAACCCGGCATGCTCGCGCCGTGGCGCAAGGCAATCTTGATGAAGAATTTGAAACAACAGGGCGCGATGAAGTGGCGACCCTGCAACAGGCCTTGAGCGCAATGGTTGTGAAGCTCAAGGAGTTTATCGGTCAGGCCGAGGAGCAGAGCCGTCTTGCTGGTAAGGCCGCCAGTGAAGCCCAGCAGGCGCAGGCGGAGGCTCTCGAAGCCGAGCTCAAGGCAAAGGACAAAGCCGCTGCCATGCTCCAGGCTGCGGAAAGGCTGGAGCGGGTTGCCCAGGCTGTGAGCACTGCCTCTACCCAGCTTTCGGCCCAGATAGAGCAGTCGGACAAAGGGGCTGTGCATTCCGCCCAGATGCTTGCAGAGGCCGCAACAGCCATGAACCAGATGAACGCCAGCGTGCAGGAGGTGGCGCTGAGCGCCGCAACCGCATCTGACGCGGCCAGCCAGACACGTGAGCGCGCTCTGAGCGGAGCGGGCATTGTGGAAAAGGCCGTGCAGAGCATTGGTCATGTGCACGAAGTTTCGTTGCGGCTCCGGGATGGCATGGCCGAACTTAACGACCATTCACAGGCCATTACGCGCATCATGGGCGTTATTTCGGATATTGCCGACCAGACCAACCTGCTTGCGCTCAATGCCGCCATTGAAGCTGCCCGAGCGGGCGATGCTGGGCGCGGCTTTGCCGTGGTGGCGGATGAGGTGCGCAAGCTGGCGGAAAAAACCCTCGCCTCAACCCAGGATGTGGGCAACGCCATCAAGGCCATCCAGGAAAGCACGGCCAAGAGCGTTTCGGACATGGACAAGGCTGTGGGGCAAGTGGAGCAGGCCACGGATTTTGCCAATCAGTCGGGCAAGGCTCTGGAAGAAATCGTGGCTACTGTAGAAGCCACCGCCAACCAGGTGAACGCCATTGCCGAAGCCAGCGGGCAACAGTCTGCTGCCAGCGAAGAAATCAACCATTCAATTGATGATGCCACACAGGTCGCCCACCAGACGGCGGAGGCCATGGACGAAGCCCAAAAGGCCGTGGCTGATCTGGCAGTTCAGACCAGGGGGCTGGCCGATCTGATTGTGGATATGAAAAACTAGGGGCTGTCTCTTTGTAACACTGCGGGTCTCTGTGCGGTGCAAAACCGTGCAGAGGCCCTTTTGCATTCAGGGTGCGGAAGCCTTCTGGAAGTAGTCTGGCGGGTCGTCCTCTCTGGTCCTCCTGGTGCTGGCGGCTATTTGCTCCTCTCAATGCAGCCATTCCGCCCAGGCCGTTTTAAGCCGCGTCACGCAATCTGGTATGTCTTCAAGGCGAATTTTGCCAAACCCCAGAAACAGCGTGTCGGGCGGGCAGTCGGCCTTGTCCTGCCAGAACTGCATGGTGGGGTAGACCCGCACCCCCTGCTCCAGGGCTTTTTTTATGAGCAATTTCTGATCAATACCGGCAGAAAAACGCAAAAGAAAATACTGGCCCGTTCCGTTGCCTGTAATGCGCAGGCCCGATCCAAGACGGGAAAATTCCTGAATGAACAGCTCAAGGCGGTTTTTGAACACATGGCTCAGACGGCGGATATGCCTGTCGTACTGGCCGGTTTCGAGCAGGCGACCAATAATATACTGGTTCAGTACGGGGACGGTGCTGTTGTATTCGTCAAACATTTCGCGAAAAGCGGTGGCAAGCTGCGGCGGCAGAATCATGTACCCCATGCGGATGGAAGGGGATATGCCCTTGGAAAATGTGCCAAGATAGATGACCCGCGCTTCCGAATCTATGGACTGCAGCGAAGGAATGGGCTTGGAATAGTAGCGCATCTCGCTGTCAAAGTCGTCTTCAAGCACGTAGACGTTGTTGCTCTGCGCCCAGCGCAACAGGGCATGTCTGCGCCCGATGGGGAGCGTGACACCGGTGGGGAACTGGTGGGATGGCGTGGTATAGATGGCAAATGCCTGCGGCCTGTGGGGCAGGTCGGCCACTTTCAGGCCGTTTTCATCCACGGGTACGGTCTCAATGGGCAGGTGGTTGTTGCGGAATACAGCGGCCGCCTTGTTGAAGCCGGGTTCTTCCATCAGAATTTTTTGCCCGCGCCGGGCTGCTATTTTGCACAGATATTCCAGCGACTGCTGCAAACCGCAGGTTATGACGATCTGGTCTTCCGTGCAGTTCACGCCGCGAATGCGTTTGAGGTAGCCCAGCAGGTTTTTGCGCAGGTAGGGTTCGCCCTGCATGACCTGCAAGGCAGAAATTTTTTCTTCTCTCTCCAGCATCTCAAGGCATTCAAAGGTGTATTTTTTCCAGAGGCTTTTGGGAAAAAGGTCAACCGTGTGGCTGCTGTTTGTCAGGTCGTAAACCAGGGGCTGCCCGTGAATCTGCGCCTGCCTTTGGGCATAAATTTCTGGCTGCGCGGGGCGCTGCGCAGGTTGTGGCGCTGTGTGCCCTGTTGGCGCGGCTGGGGCGTCAATGATGGGAACATGCTGCACCACAAATCCTACCCCCGTGCGGGCGGCTATATAGCCCTCCGCCACCAGTTGACTATAGGCATTGTCCACAGTATTGCGGCTGACCCCCAGCATGGATGCCAGCGTCCTGCTGCCGGTCAGGATCGTGCCCTCTGCAAGCGCGCCGCAGGCAATATCCTGCTTCAACTGGCTGTATATCTGCAAATACAGCGGCCCGGAGCCGTTCTTGCCCGTGCTGATCATGTCTGCCCCCAGGTGGCACCATAAAATATGTATCATGTGGCACTTTTGATGGTGCCATGCCCACTGTATCAAAGGGGGCAGCAAACACAATAAAAGGATGGGGGGCTCCATGTCCACGCAAGACGATACTGCGCCGCAGGGCGGAATGTGGCGGGGGAACGGCACAAAATATGTTCTGCTGGCGGTGCTGGCAGTGGCCTTTTTGGCCACCGGGGGTATCTTTGTGCGCCAGAGCGGTCTGTCGCCCATCAATACGGGCATGTACCGCATGCTTTTTTCTATCCCGCTGCTCTGGCCGTTGGCCTATGGCAGGCTTGGGCGGCTCAGCGGCAGGGATGTCGTCCTGCTGCTGTTATCCGGCCTGTTCCTGGCGGGCGATGTGGCCCTGTGGAACACGGCATTCAGCTATACAACGGTTGCCAATGCCAACCTGCTCACCAATCTGACGCCGTTCACGGTTATTCCGGTCTCATATTTTCTGTTTCACGAGCGACTGCCGAAGCTGTTCATTCCCGGCGCGGCTGTTACCCTTGCCGGGGTGGTGCTATTGGTGGGGGGCAAGGCCAGCCCTGTGCCGGGCAACTATTTTGGTGATTTTCTGGCACTGGCTGCGGCCTTTTTTTACGCGGGATTTCTGCTCATTGCCTACCGCCTGCGCGACAGGATGGAAAGCAGCGTCATCATGCTTGGCAGCGCCGTTGGCGGGCTTGTGGGCCTTTTTTTTGCCTCGTGGGGCGTGGAGGGTTTGCAGATTCCGCGAAGTTGGGATGATCTGTGGCCCATACTGGCTCTTACGCTCTGCGTGCAGGTAATAGGGCATAACATGCTCACGCATTGTCAGGGCAAGCTCAGCGTCAATCTTTCTTCGGTGATATGCCTTTGCCAGCCTGCCATTGCAGCTGTGTACTCGTGGGCCATATTTTCAGAGAAATTGTCTGGGCTGGAAGTTATGGGCATAGGGGTGGTGCTGGTGGGCGTCTATATTGTCAAAAGGCAGTATACGCCAAGCAAGGATTGCGTTGCCGGGGCCGGACAAAAGGGCGCTGGCTGGCTGCCCCCTGTGATCGCCCGCTGGCTGGGCAGGCGGTGCAAGCCTGCCGTGGCGGAAGAGCCGTAGAAAAAAAATATTTCGGGCCGATGGGGCTTTTCCGTCAGAGACTCGCATTGTCCTGACGGAACAGCCCCTTCTTTTGTGCTACTGTTGCATGCTGGACATGAGATCCATAAGATTTTGGGTCTGCCCTGCCAGTTCGGCCACGGCATCTGCCGCTTCGCGCATGGCGGCAGAGGTCTGACGCGACATTTCGCTTATCTGGGTTATGGCGCGGCTTACTTCATCGCTGGCGGCAGACTGCTGCTCGCTTGCGGCGGCAATGGCATTGACCTGGTCCGCCGTGCCCTCAACCGTGGCCACAATATCGGTCAGGGCCGCACCAGACTGGCTGGCGTAGGTATTGGCTTCTTCAATCTGCCTTGCGGCCTTGTCCACAGAATCCATGCTCTGGGTAGCGCTGGACTGGATGGCCTTGATGGCGTTGGCAACGTCATGGGTGGAGGCCATGGTTTTTTCCGCCAGTTTGCGCACTTCATCCGCCACCACGGCAAAACCGCGCCCGGCATCGCCAGCTCGGGCAGCCTCGATAGCCGCGTTGAGGGCAAGCAGGTTGGTCTGGTCGGCTATGTCTGAAATAACGCCCATGATGCGGTTGATGTTTTGGGTGTGTCCGTGCAGTTGGGCCATGTCGTCCTTGAGCGTCATGGAGGCCTGATGCACCTGATCAATGCTGCGCAGTGAACGCTTGACGATTTCTGAGCCGTTTTCCGCCTTGGCGCGGGTTTCTGTGGAGGCCTGCGAGGCAACGGACGCGTTGCGCGCCACTTCCTGCACAGTGGCATTCATCTGCTGCATGGCAGAGGCCGCCTCGCCCAGTCGGGCCGATGTCTCTTGCGCGCCTTTATCTGACTGTTCAATCTGCGCGGCCAGGCGCGCGGTAGCTGCACTCACTATCCGGGCCACCTCCTGAAGCCTGGCGGCGGCCATCCGCAGAGATTCGCTTTTGTTTTGGGCTTCTATATTGGCGGTTTCCGTCTGGCGCAATGCTTCGGTTGCCTTGGCGGATTGCTCCCGAGCCACCAGCGATTCGCGTTGAGCACTTTCGATATGGGTTTTCAGCGCCAGCACCATGGCGACTATGGAAGCGTACACGCCGACGCTGTCGCTATTTGCGTCATGAATGTCGTAGTCTCCGGCGGCAACACGGCTTGCCACTGCCTGGAGTTCGCCGGGGTCTTTGCCAAGTTGATGCTTTATGGAGCGCGAAAGTGCAAGAGAAACGATGATGCTGAAAAATACGGCGGCAGCACTGAGCGCATATGCGCCTTTAACGGCGCTTTCGCCTAAGGTAACGGCCTCGGCAGACACCTGTTTGTTGTCTGACTTGGTAAGTGCCATCAGTTCTTCATAGAGTGGCTCAATGCTGTTGAATAAGGGCGTGTATTTCTTTTCAAATATGTTTATTGCCTCTCCGCGTTCTTCACATTGCACAAATGCAAGGATTTCTTTGCGTACAGTGTTGAGCTTGCGAGAAATTGCATCAATTTTTTCTATCAGTTCCTTTGCCGCTGCATGATGCTGGTCTTCGGATTCACCCACAATGGAAAAATATCTATCATGATTTTCCCTGATTGAATCCATCGTGCTGGTGATGTTGGAGGAATAGCGTTCGATCTCTGCTGGCGATGTTTGTGAAATAAGCGCCAATACGTCAGAGCGAATAATCCAGAATTTCAGATGCATTTCCTGAAGTTCTATGAGCGATGGGAGTAACGATGTATCTATTTCAATGAATCTTTTATTCATTGCAGAAATGTTTTTGATCGACATGCCACTCATCGCAAGCAGAACAAGTGTAATGAAAAAGAATGATAATCCAAGTTTTACAATCAGTCGCATAATCTTTCACCTCCTGGGTTTGTGCTACAGACACTTGCGATGAATGTATAACATATGCAAAGAGCGTGCTAAATTTTTTCAATGGCATGAAGGACAAAATATACAACAACGCGGTGGTTTTTCTGAACCACCGCTTTGTACGTGCCATGCAGTGTGTGGGGGATGCCGTCGCAAGCTGGGATAAATCGTGATTCATGGCTTCTGCCAATTGCATGAGGTTGCTGGCTTGGGCGGAAAGGTTGGTTATGGCCTCTGCCGCCTCGCTCATGGCTGTCTAAAATATAAAGGCAGTTGATCAGACTCCCAGGATGACACAGCAAACAAAAACGCCGACCCGGAGGTCGGCGTTTTTGCAACGAATGTTGCAGACATCCAGGGATGCCCTGAAAAAACTACTGGGCGCGCATCTGCGCAATAAGGCCCGAAAGCCCGTTGGCCTGGGCTGCCAGATCTTCCACAGCTTCAGTGGCTGCACGCATGGCAGAGGCTGTTTGACGGGACATGCCGTTGATCTGGTCAATAACGCTTGTGACCTGATCGCTGGCGGCAGACTGCTCCTCGCTGGCAGAAGAGATGGCGGTAACCTGATCAGAGGTGGATTCCACCATCACAACGATATCTGTCAGCGCTTGCCCGGATTGCTGGGCAAAATCATTGGCCTGCTCGATCTGAAGGGCAACGTTATCCACAGAATCCATGCTCTTTGCGGCACTGTCCTGAATGGCTGTGATGGCGTTGGCCACGTCATGCGTGGAATTCATTGTTTTTTCCGCCAGTTTGCGCACCTCATCAGCGACCACGGCAAAACCGCGCCCGGCATCGCCAGCTCGGGCGGCTTCAATAGCGGCATTAAGGGCAAGCAGGTTGGTCTGGTCGGCAATATCCGAAATAACGTTCATGATGCGGTTGATATTTTGCGTATGTTCCCGGAGCTGCGCCATATCGTTCTTGGTCGCCAGCGAAACATGGTGCACCTCGCTGATGCTGTGCAGGGAGCGCTTGACGATTTCCGCGCCTTGTTCGGCCTTTTGGCGCGTTTCCAGCGAGGCGGCATTGGCGGCTGCGGCGTTTTGCGCCACCTGATGCACGGTCTTGTTCATCTGCTGAATAGCGCTGGCTGCCTCAGTCAGCCTGAGCGACGTCTCGCATGCGCCCTTGTCAGACTGCTCAATGTGCGCAGCCAGTCGCGTTGAAGCGTCGCTCACAACCTGCGCAACCTGCTGAAGACCCTCAGAAGCGGCGCTCATTGCTTCGGCTTTGCGCTGAGCTTCAACGCTTGCTGCCTCCGCCTGCCGCAGGGCTTCTTCTGCCCGCTGGGCGCTTTGCCTGGCATTTTCCGATTCCTGGTGCGCCCTTGCCATGTTTTCCTTAAGCGTCTGCGCCATGGAAACCATGTCTGCATACACGCCGGTTTTGGCACTGCCATCGTCAATATCGTAATCGCCGTTGGCAACCCGGCGGGCTATGACGGCCAGTTCGCCGGGGTCTTTGCCCAGTTGCCGCCCCACAGAACGCGTGAGCAGCCAGGTAATGCAGATGCTGATGATAACGGCAGCCAGAGTGATGGCAATGGACATGTTGCGGGTTTTTTGCCCTGCATCGGTGGCGCTTTGGGCCGCAAGCTTGCTGCCTGTGATGTTCATATGTACGACTTTGCCATAGGTTTCGCCAAGTTCCTGAAACACTGGGCGGTATTTTTTGTCAAAGGCCACGTTTGCCACGCCGCGCCGTCCATCCAGCACCCCCTTGATGATGCCTTCGCGCGCCTTGCTTTCCTGCAAGGAAAGGTCGGCAATGCGGGCCATAAGGGACTTGCCTTCCTCACTATCCATGCCGGGGGTGGCGCTGCGCAGTTGCAGATAGGCAGCCTGATCACGTTGGATGGAATCCATGGAATCCTGAAGATTTTTTTCGTACTTGCGGATCTCGTCGGCGTAGGTTTGCGACATTATTGACGCAAGATCGGCGCGGAGCGAATTGAGCTGCACATTCATGGACTGGATGGCAGTGACAGAAGGCAGCCATGCCTCGTCAATCTCGCGCACCTTGCCGTTCATTTCGCCCACGTTGTGCATGGTGACGGCAGAAGACACCAGAATGACAGCGATGAGACTGCCGAAAGAGAGCACAAGTTTTGCGCCTAGTTTCATGTGAGGCATCCTCCACGTTCAGCTGAAACTGCCCTGTTTGCCCAGGGCAGCGCTGTTGACAGCATAGAGCAGATGAACTTGAACAAGTTTGTCTGTTCACGCGGATTCTGAAAATCCGCGCCACGAAATGCTCTGGTGGGCCGTAGGGGGGCGGCCCAGAAACTGACAGTCTGGCGGAATGCTTGAATACGCCGAAATTCAGAAGTCCGATTGCCAAACGTTGCCAGTAGGGGGCAACGCGATGGGGGGAGCAATCAGATGCGGCATGGCGCGGCAGCAGGAATGAGCCGGACAGAGCCACTGTCTGAATTTACGGAGAACTGGAAAATAAGTTTATAGCAGAGGCAATATATCTGCGCAAGGTGGTCTGCGGCAATGGCTGGGCGTGATGCTTGCCCGCGAGGGGCTATCGCTATAGCTGGCCGACCAGCCAGCAGGCCGTGCTGTGTGCGCCGCTGGCAGCTGTGGGCGGCATTTCGGCGGCGCAACGCGCAAGGGCTGACTTGCAGCGGGGGTGGAATGGACACCCCGTAGGCATCTTGGCAAGGGATGGAACTGTGCCTGGTATGGTTGGCAGGCGCTCAAGGCCGCGTGAACGGGCGCTGGGCGCAGCGTGCAGCAATCCTTGAGTGTAGGGATGGCGCGGGTCAGCGAACAGCTCCTGGGCCGGGGCGCATTCTACCAGACGCCCGGCGTACATAACGCCCACCGTATCCGCCATCTGGGCGGCTACGCCGAGATCGTGGGTAATCAGCAGTACGGCCATGCTGCGCTCGCGGCAGCGGGCCGCCAGCAGACGCAGAATCTGACCCTGAATGGTAGCGTCCAGCGCAGTGGTTGGCTCATCAGCCAGCAGCAGGGCAGGTCTGCACGACAAAGCCATGGCGATCATGACGCGCTGACGCATGCCGCCCGAGAGCTGATGCGGGTAATCGTCATAGCGACTCTGCGGCGCGGGGATGCCCACTTCCGTCAGCAGC
The DNA here is from genome assembly GCF_022508225.1 of Desulfovibrio sp. UIB00. NCBI lineage: Bacteria > Pseudomonadati > Thermodesulfobacteriota > Desulfovibrionia > Desulfovibrionales > Desulfovibrionaceae > Desulfovibrio > Desulfovibrio sp. UIB00. The sequence continues at coordinate 160,212 of NZ_JAETXJ010000005.1, forward strand.
TCTATGGCAGCCTCCCGGGCTTTTGAGCGGCTCATGCCCTGATGCAGTCGCAAAGGTTCCGCCACCTGATCGCCAATTTTGAGCACCGGGTTGAGAGAGGTCATGGGCTCCTGAAAGATCATGCCCACCTGACGACCACGCACGGAGCGCATTTCTTTTTCTGAAAGCTCAAGCAGATTCTGACCGTGCAGCAGAATACGCCCGTCAAGCACCGCGTTGGGCGGGGTGAGCTGCAAAATGGCTTTGGCCGTGAGACTTTTACCGCAGCCGGATTCACCAACGAGGCAAACTGTTTCGCCCTCATGCAGACAGATGTTTACGCTGCGCACGGCGGGCAGCGGGCCGTCTGCGGTTGCAAAGGTCACAGAGAGGTTTTCCAGTTGCAGCAGGGGGCTTGAGGCTTGGGTGGACGGATTGTTCATGGGCGGAGCCTACCAGAAGGTGCTGGCAAAAAAAAGTCTTGGGGCCTGGGGTGCTGCGGCAGAGGGGAAGGTAATGGAAGGCAGGACGGGAAAGAAAAGGCAAATAAGGGGAGATGTTTTTTGCGGGGTGGGTGAGCCTGTCAGGCTGATTTACGCAAACCCGACTTTTACGCCCTGAATGCGTCAGCGCCGGGATTTTGATGCTCACGTACTTGAGTACGCTGCGCTCAAAATCCCGGCGCTTCCTTTTCAGGCCGCAAAACGCGTATTTTGCAAATTCGCCCAACACCAGCCATCGCCTTCGCATTCGCTCCGGCGAGTTTAAGGAAGGCAACACAACGACCAGCTCCTGATGGAGTACAAATTTTTCTGACTCGTAAGGTATTCCTTTGGTCATGGCTGAATGAAACTTGTCAGTATCACATGCACCTTGTCGAAGTGGTGCATGTCTTTGTTTGCTATCAGAATTTATCCACGCGTAGTGCTGCCAGAATATTCAGAGCAACTAAAAAGGTACAAGGCTCATTCTCTGGCAGCAATAAAATCAATGGTAGTTGGCTGAAGCGGAATTCCATTCGGAGCGGAAATGTTCTCTGGCATAAACGCGGCGCGGAGGGAGATCACCTGAGCGAGTGCAGCGAGCGAGGGAAGCTCCCGCAGCTATGGCCGCGTTGCCCTCGCCGGTTTGTGGAAGCTGAAAACTCAAGGGGGTGCTTCGGGGGGGATGCAAGGGGGGCCGAGAAGGGGGCGTAGCCCCATAACCGGCCCCGCCTTGCTGCGCGCCGCACAGGCGTCCCAAACCCCGCCGGAAGGCGGAAAATTGCGCCCGAAGGGCAGAAAAAAATAGTATCGTACAGATCGGCCGAAAACGCGCCGCATCTACGCCCAAAATATATCCCAAAACGTAAAAAGCCCCCGGCTCAGAAACTATATGGTTTCCGCCGGGGGCTTGCATTCTGGCTTACAGGGCAAGGTCTAGTGCAATACCTGCGCCTTGCGGAAGTTCACATAGGCCTCGCGCATGGCTATGTAGGGGTCAACAGCCACGGTGTTCAGGTCTTCATACAGGGGCAGCACATCGCCGAGGGCGTTGAACCGCAGGCCGCCGCCAATCCCAAGGCTCAATTCCGTGGGTTGCAGGTAGAACAGCGGGTCGGCAAACAGATCGCCAGCACGGCCCACAGTGTCGCGCGCGGAGCTTGGGCCAATGATGGGCCAGACAATATAGAAACCATGCCCAAGGCCCCAGCGTCCAAGAGTCTGACCAAAGTCTTCGCCTGTGGGATCAACGGGCACAATGGTTTTGTGTCCTTTTGCCACGTCGGCAAAGCCCGCGCTGGAAGTGGTGTTGATGACAAAACGCCCAAATTCCACCCCCGCTTCAAAAAAGCGGAACTGCAGAATGTTGTTCACAAAACGCACAGGGAACAGAAGGTTGGAAAAGAAATTTTTCAACCCGGAGCGCAACTGGTGCGGCGTAACTGCTTCCCATGCTGTGTAGGCGGGCTTGGCAACATAGAGAAAGAAAATGTCATTGAAATGGAACCAGAACCTGTTCCACGGTTCAATGGGGTCGGAAATACTCTGGATCGGCTCATTGTCGTAGTCGTCCAGGGTACTGTCTGCATTCATTGTCCCGTAGGGCGTTACTGTGATGGCCCCAGGCTGCAGCTGGGGCGCTTTGCCGTACACAGTGGAGGGCGCAGGCGCCTGACTGGGGGCCGCACTGGCTGGCGCATGCCACAAGCAAAGCAGTGCGGCCAGCAGAAAGCCGGGCACATAGAGATGCCCTAGCAGTGTTGATGAGTAGTTACTGGCCATTGCCCTGCCGGACCTCCTGCGCCTTGGCCTTGACCTTGGCAATAAGCTGGTCAGGGCTGCCGGTGTTCAGAATGTCCTGAAACTGGGTGCGATAGTTTTTGACCAGGCTGATATTTTCAATCAGCACGTCATAAACAAGCCATGATCCGTTTTTGGGGAGCATGCGGTAAGCAACGGGGACTTTTTTCGAGTCCTTCATGGTGATGATTGTGCGCACTTCGGTGCGGTCGCCCTTGGGGGACGAAACCTCGCCAGTGTACACCACCTGTTCGCCATTGTATCCGTCAATCTTGCTCAGGTAGGTATTCAGGAGCAGTTCTGCAAAGGCATCGCTGAACTGCTGTTGCTGCGCCGGGCTGAATGTGCTCCAGCGCGGCCCCACCGTGCGCGAAGAAAATTCTTTGAAATCAAATATGTGCAGGACTTCATCTTCAATCTGCTGGCGCAGCGGGCCGCGCGTGGCAGGATTGACGTAGTCGGGGTTCTTGATGGAGCCGAGGATGCGGCTGATGGAAGTTTCCAGCGCCAGTTGTGCAGGAGAACTTGCACTGGCCGCGCCGGGCAACAGGGCAACTGTCAGCAGCGCAAGCAGAAAGCCTGCGGCTATATGGCGTGTGGTCGCATGAATGGTCATTGTTATTTGACTCCTCCGAAGGCGTACTTGCCGATGAGGGAACCGAGGTCAACGGCGGATTCCGTTTCAGTAATTGTGTCGCCAGCCGCAAGGACATGCTCCGAACCTCCGCGCGAAAGGCTGACATATTTGTCGCCAATGAGGCCACTGGTGCGGATGGAGGCGATGCTGTCTTCCGAAAGTTTCAGGTCTTTGTCGAGCCGCAGGCGCACCACTGCCTGATTGCGCACCGGGTCCGGGTCAAGACCAATGCTTACCACGCGTCCTACCGGCACCCCGGCCATTTCAATATCCGCCCCGACCCGCAGGCCGGAAACAGAATCAAAGTTGGCAGAAAGTTCAAAGCCCTGCTGGCTGAAAACTTCCATCTTGCCCAGCTTGATGGTCAGGTAGGCAACGCATACAAGGCCGAACAGGACAAAAAGGCCCACAGCGGTTTCACGAACAGTACTCATAAGGTTCAGGTAGCTCCACAGATAATTCGGCAATAAGATCAAATCTCAGTATAAGTGCGCCATGACAAAGTTTCAAGCCCTACTGTTGAGTAGGTAATCGCGAATCGCCAGGTTATCGCAATTTTTATTATACAGCGGCGCAGTTTTTATGATGCCAGCCAGCGGTCAAGGGCCTGCCGCACCGCCGGATCTGGCGCTTCGCCCATGGCGGCCTGCGTGTCGCCGGGTTCACGCAACAAAAATTGGCGCAGATATGGGTCATCGCTTGCTTCAAGCTCGGCCAGCGAACCGGAAAAAAGCGCGCGGCCTTCGCCCAGTACCAGAACATGGTCGGCAATGGCCCTCAGGCTGGCAAGGTCGTGGCTGACCACAACCACTGACATGTCGGTATATTGCTTGCGCATGGCAAGCAGCAGTTCGTCCATACGGGCAGCGGTGATGGGGTCAAGACCGGAGGTTGGCTCATCGCACAGCAGAATGCGCGGTTCGGCCACAATGGCCCGCGCAAGGCCCGCGCGTTTGCGCATGCCGCCGGAAAGCTGGTTGGGATAAAAATCGGCAAAATCCTCAAGACCCACCATGCGCAGCACGCGCAGGCCAGCCTCGCGGACAAGCTTCTTGGGGAGATTCAGATGCTCCGTGAGGGGCAGCGTGACGTTTTGCACCAGCGACAGAGCGCCCAGCAGCGCGCCGTCCTGAAACAGCACGCCCATGTTGCGGCGCATGCGCCGAAATTCTTTTTGCGGCAGGGCAAAGAGGTCTTTGTCGCCTATGAGCACATGGCCAGCCTGCGGGCGCGAAAGGCCGATGATATGGCGCAGCAGGGTGGACTTGCCACAGCCGGAACCGCCAAGAATTACAGAAACCTTGCCGCCCGGGAGCACCGCGTTGACATCGCGCAGAACCACATGCTCGCCGTAGCCCACGCTGAGATCCCGAAATTCAATGTCCCATGCCTGCATGAATACCGCCTGTCGCCTCTGATATGGATTATCGATTGGAGCAGATTATCATTGAAAGGTATGTCTCTGCTCCGCACGGTTTTTTGTAAAATTCCCGTTGAAAAATATTTTGTCAGGCGACCCCGTATCGCTCGCAAGCAAGTATTTCAACGTGAGAATGCCTTGATGTCGGAGCGCCGCCAGCAGGTGGATGGCCTGCGGGCCTTCTGGCGCTTTTGCAGCATAACGCAGGGAGGCAGGAGGAACAAGTGCGGATGATGCGCCACGCTGCGGGCGCGGTTGGCGAGATTTTGCGAAGCTTGGCTGGCTGCGCGGGGGATGACCCTTCTTACAAACGGGATTCTCCCCCGCCAGACAACTCAAAGTGAAAACGCGTTAGTCTGTGGGCATATCGTCGGGGAAGTCCGCGTTGGCATAGACATTCTGAACGTCGTCATTGTCGTCCAGCGCGTCCATGAGGCGCAGTACCTTCATGCCCACTTCGGCGCTCACAGCCACAAGATTCTGCGGAATCATGGCCAGTTCAGCTTCCTGCATGGCAATACCGGCTGCTTCCAGCGCATCGCGCACCGAGGTGAAATCGGCCATGGCGGTGTGGATGGTCCACACGTCCTCATCGTCAATGACATCGTCTGCGCCGGCTTCAAGAGCGGCTTCCATAATTTTGTCTTCGGGGTAGGCGGCCTTGTCCACGGCAATAACGCCCTTGCGGTCAAACATCCAGCCCACGCTGCCGTTTTCACCCATGGCCCCGCCATGCTTGGTGAAAAGGTGGCGAACTTCAGCCACGGTGCGGTTTTTGTTGTCAGTGGCAACTTCCACCATGATGGCGATGCCGTTGGGCCCGTAGCCTTCGTAGAAGGTTTCTGTCAGATCGCCGCCTGCGTCTTCACCCGTACCCTTGCGGATGGCAGCCTCAATCTTGTCCTTGGGCAGGTTGACGGCCTTGGCTGCGGCAATGGCCGCGCGCAGGCGGGAGTTGCCCACAGGGTCACCGCCGCCCTTGGCTGCGATGATGATTTCTTTGGCGGCCTTGGTGAAAATCTTGCCGCGCTTGGCGTCCTGGCGACCCTTACGGTGCTGGATATTGGCCCATTTACTGTGACCTGACATAAAACCTCCGAAACCTAGTGTAGAGTATGTTTATATACCCGGCGGCGCGTCGTCGGCAACTTCGTGTGAAGTTTCTCCGGCGGCTTCGCCCGGCACGTGCGCCGTTGGGGTAGCGCCCGCCTGGCCGCGAAAACCAAGGCCGACAAAAAATGTTTCCTTGCTTTCGGCCCGCGAGCTTTTGGGCTTGAACGATTTGACCGCATCAAAAGCCTTGCGCATGGGCGCGAGCAGCTCCTGAATATCTGGCCCCATAAAAATTTTGACCACAAAACTGCCGCCCTTTTTAAGGTGCAGACAGGCTACAGCCAATGCCTCAACCGTAAGCTCAAGCGAACGGGCCTGATCCGTAAAGCGCGTGCCCGTTGTGCGCGGGGCCATGTCGCTGATGACAACGTCAAATGGCCCCAGCTCCTTGAGTTTTGCTTCAAACTCGGCGGAGCGGTTGAACACGTCTTCCTGCATGAATGTGACCTGCGGCGGGAACACCGTTTCGGTGCTCTGAATGTCGCAGGCAAGCACAAGTCCACGCGTACCGACCTTTTCCGCCGCGCCCATGGACCACGATCCGGGGGCAGCGCCAAGGTCGAGAACCCGCTGGCCGGGGCGCAGCAGGTGGAACTTGGAGTCCAGCTCCTTGAGCTTGTAGACCGAGCGCGCGGGATAATTCTCGCGCTTGGCCTTCAGAAAATAATGATCTCGGTATTCTTTCATGGTAAATTCCAACAGGTGACCATACCCTTTTTTATTGCGCTCGCCAAGTGCGCAGTGCAGCCCTTCGTGACGAGCCGCGCAAAATCGCCGAACAGGTTGACCTCTGGGATTTATCAGGATATTTTTTCAATAAGTTTCCAGAACCTTTGATCTCGCACACTATCACCAGTAAGGAGAGGCTATGAAACGGATTCTTTTGGCCGCTTGTCTTGCGGGTTGCGCGCTCGCATTTGGAGCGCAGACGGTACTGGCGGAAAGCATTAAAGTTCCTGTGAACAAGATCAGCAGTGAAGGCGTTGGAGAGGCCATCGGCTTTGTTGCTTTTGAGGATGATGGCAAGGGCGGTATGGATATCATGGTTGATATCGCGGGCATACCCCAGGGCGACCACGGCATGCACGTGCATGAAAATCCTTCGTGCGCACCCGCTGCCAAGGATGGCGCCAACGTGGCTGGCCTGGCCGCAGGGGGACATTATGATCCCACCCATGCAGGCAAACACGAAGGCCCAGGCAAGCATGGGCACAAGGGCGATCTGCCGCTTATCACCGCCGATGCGCAACAGAATGTGAAGGCCAAGTTGCATGTGACCGATCTGACCACATCTGACATCAAGGGCCGCTCGCTCATGATTCATGCTGGCGGCGACAATTATTCCGACCAGCCAGCTCCTCTTGGCGGCGGAGGCGCGCGTATCGCCTGCGGCGTGATCGAGTAGGATTATGTTTTTTGCGTTCACGCGGCAAAAAATTTATCTGTTCGCGTGGATAGATCATGTCCTCCCTTGTGTGGGTCTTGCAGTTCTGGCAAGGGCGCGTCATTATCGGCGCAAAGTATTGCCAGCCACAGGGGAGAGCCTCCGACTGCCGTAACCGGCGCGGAGTTTGGGATTATTCTGCCCCGCTTGCTTGCCGCAGCGGGGCTTTTTGTTTGATAGGACAGTTTCGCAAGGATCCTGCAGTGGTGGAGAGAAATATGGCCGACCAAGACAAACGCCCCCAGCGGGTTCGTTTGCCTGACTTTACGGGGCGGGGTGTGAGCCTGCCCGATGGCCCGGACGCCTGGACCTGCCGGGGTGAGGGCGATGCCGTGCTGCTGCTCGGGCTGGGGCCAAAATCAGGAGCAAACCTGCCGCAGGTTTTGCCCCAGCTTGCCAATGCCCCCGCCGTATACTGGCTGGAATCCCCGCAAGTGACTCGTGCCCTGGAGGCATGGAGGCTGGAGGCAGAAATTTTGCCGCGCGAACCGTTGCCCGCCCATTGGCGCGCGGTCACCGCAGAGCAGGCTGTGGCTCTGGCAGGGCAGTGTCATTGCTACATTTACTCGCCCGGCCTACGGCTTGATCCTGAATTTTGGGGGCCGTTGCTGGGCCGGGTGGATGCGGCCCTTGCGCTTCCTGCATCCGCTGCGCGGGCGAGTGCGTCCATGGTGGCCGAGGGTGTTCGGGGGGCAGTTCTGTTGCCCGGCAATGATGGGCAACTGCTGCATCAGGAATTGTGCACGGCTCTTGCCGAATGCGGTTTCGGGCCGGTGGTGGACGCTCTGCCTCAGCCCGCGTCTGGCATGGGCGGAGCGCATGCTGGCCGTGAGGATGATTTTTTGCCCCGCTGGCGCGATCTCTTGCAAGGGGGAAAGCCCGTATTTCTGCTTTCAGTAAACCTGCGCGGGTTGGATGCCGACGGGCGCGTTTTTGAGCTTTGCCGGGCCCTTGGGATTCCCGTTGCCCTGTGGTTTGTGGATAATCCCTGGCATATTTTGTCTGGTCTGCGGCTGCCCTGGTGGCGGGATGCCCATATTTTTGTGACGGATGCCGGCTTTGTTGATGGTCTTAGAGCGTATGGCGCAAGCCGGGTCTTTCATCTGCCCTTGGCTGTTGCGCCCCACATGTGGCGCGAGCTGCCGGATATTGCTCCATCCTCCGTTACAGTGGAGCCGCCCCTGTTCGTGGGGCGCTCCGCCTTTCCTGAAAAAGAGCGCTTTTTTGCTGCGGCCTGTGTGCCGCAGACTTTGGAGGCTGATGCCGCGAGGCTGCTTGAGGCCAGCACCGGCCCGGGGGATGCTCCGCATTTTTTTTGGTGGCAGGACAAACTGGGAGGCACGCTGTGGCCTGGTTATGATGCGCGCCGTCCGGGCCTTGGGGCAGAGCGCTGCGCACAGGCCAACAGACGGCGCTGGCTCTTGACCGCAAGGGCGGGTTCGGTTGGCGGGCTGCGCGTCATCGGCGATGACGGCTGGAAATCCCTCTTGCCCAACACAGAAATACTGCCGCCAGTGGATTACTACACGGCACTGCCCGAAGTGTATGCGCGGGCCGAAGCCGTGCTGAACGTAACGAGCCTCCTGTTGCCGCAGAGCCTGAGCCAGCGCCATTTTGACGTCTGGGCCAGCGGCGGGTTGCTGCTCAGTGACGCCACATCCGGATTGGAAATCTTCCCTGCGGAATTGACCGAACCCATGACATTGCGCGGGCCCGACGACTTTATGGCCAGATGCGCATGGTTTCGGGCGCATCCGCAAGCCGCGCATGATCTGCGGCAGGCATGGCGTGGAAATCTGCGCGCTCACCACGGCTATAAGCAACGTATTCAGCTGATTATTGAAAAACTTGTCTGAAAAGTGGCGAGGGTTGGATGCATAGCTGAACAGGAGAAAGGCTTGACAAGTCGTGCGCTTTTGCCTATTGCTCATTTCCTGCGTTAAGCTTTCCATGTGGGGAAGTAGCTCAGCTGGGAGAGCATCGCCTTCGCAAGGCGGGGGTCGAGGGTTCAAATCCCTTCTTCTCCACCACAATATCAAGGGGTTACGGATAATACCGTGGCCCCTTTTTTTATGCGTTGCACATCTGTAAAGACTTCGGGATGAACGGTTCGGCTTGTGTGCACAGCGGCCATTTTTCGTGTGGAATCTGTACGCACCAAAATACATTGGCAATCGCGCTGCAAGTTGGATAAAAAGTATGCATTGCCCTTTTGGACTGGAATGGAAAGGGCAGTGCTTCAATAAAAAGCAGAAGAGGGACGTCATGGGCAATTCACTTTCATGCTTCAAAGCCTACGATATTCGGGGCCGCGTGCCGGGTGTTCTCAATGCGCCGCTGGCACTTGCTCTCGGCAGGGCCGTTGTCGAAATCCTGGGTGCAAAAAGCGTTGTGATTGGCCGCGATGCCCGGCTTTCCGGCCCCGAATTGCGCGATGCGCTGGCCTTGGGCTTGCGTGAGGCCGGGGCGCAGGTGACGGACATAGGCATGTGCGGCACGGAAGAAATCTATTATGCCGCCGCCAACCAGCCCTTTGGCGCGGGCGTCATGATCACGGGCAGCCACAATCCGGCGGACGAGAACGGCTTTAAGCTGGTGCGCGGCGGGGCCATACCCATCAGCGGTGATTCTGGCCTGTTTGCCCTGCGCGATCGCGTGGGGGCCATCCTTGCTGAGAACGGCGACACTGCCGAATCCCGTGAACTACCCCCTCTGCACAATGCCTCGTTCCGGGCCGACTATGTGGCCTGGCTGCTTGAATACAGCGGTGCAGCACAGCTTGCGCTAACTGCTGGCCGCAAGCCCTTGAAGATTGTGGCTGATGCGGGTAATGGCTGCGCCGGACTAGTGTTGAACGACCTGATGGCCTCGTTGCCCTTTGAATTTGTCTGCCGCCAGATGCAGCCGGACGGAACTTTTCCCGATGGCGTGCCCAACCCCTTGCTGCCGGAACGGCGAGCGGCCACAGCCGCTGCCGTGCGCGAATCTGGCGCGGATATGGGCGTTGCCTGGGACGGCGATTTTGACCGCTGCTTTTTTTATGACGCGGACGGTAACTTTATTGAAGGTTATTACTGCATAGGCCTGCTGGCGCAGGAGCTGCTGCGGCGTGTGCCTGGCGGCAAAGTGGTGCACGACACCCGAGTGTACTGGAACACCCGTGAGGTGGTGCAGGCCGCAGGCGGGCAGCCCGTCATGGGCAAGACCGGACACGCCTTCATGAAAGAACGCATGCGCGCCGAAGATGCCGTGTATGGTGGCGAAATGAGCGCGCATCACTATTTTCGCGATTTTGCCTACTGCGATTCGGGCATGCTGCCCTGGCTGCTGGTGGCCTCGTTGCTGCACCGTACTGGCAAACCTCTGGCAGAGCTTGTGGCAGAGCGCATGGCGGCCTATCCATGCAGCGGTGAAATCAACCGAAGGGTGCAGGATGCCCCAGCCCTCATGCGGCTGGTGAGGGATCGTTATGCGCCTTCGGCTCTGCACGAAGACAGCATGGACGGCGTTAATCTGGAATTCGCCGACTGGCGTTTCAATTTGCGCATGTCCAATACTGAACCCCTGCTGCGCCTGAATGTGGAGAGCAGGGGAAAACATTCGCTGATGGAAGAAAAAACGGCTGAAATACTAGCTTTTCTGGAAGAGCAGGGTGGGGCCGTGCCCGCCTGAGGTAGCCGTTGCGGTTCTGCCGCTTACAGGCGGAGCAAGGCCCGATAGGCAAGATCGCAAGCTTGTTTGTGAACGCTTGACGCCGTAGTATGGAATCGTTTGCCCTGCTGGCAGTGTATCGGATTGGTGTTCCAACATTGACGCAATGGTGAGGAAATTCATGCAGAATATTGCCCCTGTGATTCTGTGCGGCGGTAGTGGCACGCGTTTGTGGCCGCTCTCGCGCGAGGCATACCCAAAGCAGTTTGTGGATCTGGGCGACGGGAAAACGCTGTTCAAGGATACAGTGCTTCGGGCGCAGCATATGCCGGACAGCATGGAGCCTGTTATTGTGTGCAATGAGGCTCACCGCTTTTATGTGACCGCAGAGCTGTACGAATGCGGCGTGCATGGCAAAATCCTGCTGGAACCCGCGCCGCGTAACACTGCTCCGGCTATTGCTCTGGCGGCCTTTGCCTTGAAGGAAGACGGCGCAGATCCGCTCATGCTGGTATTGCCCTCTGACCATGCCATTGGCGATGAAGGTGTCTTTTTTGAAGGCGTAAAGCGCGCGGCGGCCCTGGCGGAACAGGGGCGTATTGTCACCTTTGGCATAGCCCCCACTGGCCCGGAAACAGGCTTTGGCTACATCGAACAAGGCGAGGCCCTCGGAGCTAATGGATACAGGGTTGCCCGTTTTGTGGAAAAACCAGATGCGGAAAAAGCCACGGTCATGCTGGCCAGGGGCGGTTATTCGTGGAACAGCGGCATGTTTTTGCTGCGGGCTTCTGTATATCTGAAAGAGCTGGAGCGTTTTGCTCCCAAGATATACGCCGCCTGCAATGCCGCATGGAAGGGCCGCAAGGATGATCAGGCCTTTTTCCGCCCGGACAGCGAGGCATTCCTTTCCTCCCCGTCTGATTCAATAGACTATGCGGTTATGGAGCAAACGGATCTGGCGGCTGTTGTGCCGCTTGGCGTCAGCTGGAGCGACCTTGGCTCATGGGAGGCCTTTTATCAGTTAGGGCAGCAGGATGACTCCGGCAACGTATGCTCCGGTGATGTCATGACCGAGGGTGCTGAAGATTGCTATTTTAACGCCACCCACAGGCTGCTGACGGCTATTGGTGTGAGCGGGCTTGTGGTGGTGGAAACACAGGATGCCGTGCTTGTTGCGCCGCGCGACCGCGTGCAGGACGTTAAAAAGATTGTTGGCCGCCTGCAAAGCGCTCAGCGGCCCGAGTGCAGGCAGCACCCCCTGGTCTATCGGCCGTGGGGCAGCTACGAAACTCTTGTCATGGACGGGCGGTTTCAGGTCAAGCGCATTATTGTGAACCCTGGTGCCGAGCTTTCTTTGCAGATGCACCACCACCGCGCCGAGCACTGGGTTGTGGTGAGCGGCACTGCGGAGGTGACCAATGGTGATCTGGTTAAATTGTTCACGGAAAACCAGTCGACCTACATACCACTCGGCACCATGCATCGGTTGAAAAACCCTGGGGTTATCCCTCTGGTGCTTATCGAAATACAGTCCGGCTCCTATCTGGGGGAGGACGATATCGTGCGGTTTGCGGATGTGTACGGGCGGGAAGGGTAGCACTGCTGCCTGTATGGTTGCTGCACGACCGCTGTTTCGACCAGTGGACAATGGTAGCCTTGCAAGGTATTTTATCCGCCTCCTTGCTCACAGCTGGGAGTTTCAGCCCTCGTAGCTTCACCGTTAAAATATACCGAGATTATGAAAAAAGCGCTTATAACCGGCATCACCGGACAGGATGGGGCTTACCTTGCGGAGTTTCTGTTGCAGAAGGGCTACGAAGTGCACGGCATTAAACGGCGCGCCTCGTTGTTCAACACTGACCGCATTGATCATCTGTATGAAGACCCTCATGCCAATCGGCGGCACTTTATTCTGCATTACGGCGATCTGAGCGACTCCAGCAATTTGGTGCGCCTGATGCAGGAAGTAAAGCCGGACGAAGTGTATAATCTGGCGGCGCAGAGCCACGTGCAGGTTTCATTTGAGTCTCCTGAATACACTGCGGATGTGGATGCCCTCGGAACCTTGCGTCTGCTTGAGGCTATCCGCATTGCCGGGCTTGCTGAGACCACGCGTTTTTATCAGGCCTCTACTTCAGAGCTTTTTGGTCTGGTGCAGGAAGTGCCGCAAACGGAAAAAACACCGTTTTATCCGCGCTCTCCCTATGCATGCGCCAAGCTTTACGCCTACTGGATTACGGTCAACTACCGCGAAGCCTATGGAATGTACGCTTGCAACGGCATTCTTTTTAACCACGAGTCGCCAATCCGTGGTGAAACCTTCGTGACGCGCAAGATCACCCGCGCTATGTCGCGTATGGTGCTTGGCTTGCAGGATTGCCTGTATCTCGGCAACATGGACGCCAAACGCGACTGGGGGCACGCCAGAGATTACGTTGAAATGCAGTGGCTTATGTTGCAGCAGGGAAAGCCTGACGATTTTGTGATCGCCACCGGGAGGCAGTTTTCCGTGCGCGATTTTGTCAATACCGCAGCCGCAGAACTTGGCGTATGTCTCAGCTGGCAGGGCTCTGGCGTGGAAGAAACCGGCACCGTAACAAGCGTTGACGTGAGCCGATTGCAGCAGGTCGCCGGCAACCGTCAGGGGCTGGAATGCCATCTCAAACCCGGCGATGTCATTGTGTGCGTTGATCCGCGTTACTTCCGCCCCACAGAAGTGGAAACCCTGCTGGGGCAACCGGCCAAGGCCAAGGAAAAGCTGGGTTGGGAGCCGAAAACCTCCTTTGAAGACATGGTGGCCGAAATGGCGCGCGAAGACCTTGCCCTGAGCATGCGCGATGCCGTGTGCAAAGTGGCGGGCTTCAAAACCTTCAGCCACAATGAGTAATGCAGTGCGCAAGGATGCTCTGGTCTATGTGGCGGGCCACAGGGGGCTTGTAGGCAGCGCTCTGTGTCGCGCCTTGACGCGTTCGGGCTATGCGCGACAGGTCACCCGCACACATGCGGAACTGGATCTGTGCGATCAGCCCGGAGTGCGAGCTTTTTTTTCCCAGCACAGGCCTGAAGTGGTGATCCTGGCCGCTGCCAAGGTGGGGGGCATCCACGCCAATGCCACATATCCCGCAGAGTTTATTTATCAAAATCTGCAAATCCAGAACAACGTCATCGACAGCGCATACCGCAACGGTTGTAAAAAGCTGCTGTTTCTGGGGTCATCGTGTATTTACCCCAAGATGTGCCCGCAGCCCATCAAGGAAGAGTATCTGCTCACGGGGCCGCTGGAACCAACCAACGATGCTTACGCTCTGGCCAAAATCTCGGGCATCAGGATGTGCCAGGCCTACCGCAAGCAATATGGTTTTGATGCTATCAGCGCCATGCCTACCAATCTGTATGGACCCGGCGACAACTATCATCCGGAAAACAGCCATGTGATTCCTGGGCTTATCCGTCGTTTTCATGAAGCAAAAGCACGCGGTGCTTCAGAGGTTGCTATTTGGGGTAGTGGAAAAGCTCTACGCGAATTTCTGCACGTGGACGACATGGCGGAAGCCTGCGTATTTTTGCTTGAGAACTATTCTGACTTTGAGCATGTGAATGTGGGGAGCCAGCAGGAATGCACGATTATGGATATTGCCCGGCTTATCGCCAGCGTTGTGGGCTTCAATGGTGAAATTGATACTGATTCTACCAAGCCGGACGGCACGCCCCGCAAGCTGATGGATTCGGGCAAACTTTTTGGCATGGGCTGGCAACCCCGCGTGGGGCTTGAAGAAGGTCTGCGCGATGCGTACAGCGATTTTTTACAAAACCAGCATATGTGGGGCTATTAACCCACTAGAAAATTGCTGTTTTTTTTTGTGATCGTTTGCTTGCTAGTCAAGAGGTTCTGGTTGAACCCTTGCGCAAGGGGTCGGCCTTATTCATGAATTTTCTGTCGTAAGGGAAGCAATTCTAGACGAAGGTGTTATGCCGCCAAGCTAATGAATGCTTCAGAATGGATTTGGAGAGGATATTATTCGGTCTCCTTGAGCTGGATGACAGTGTAGCCTGCTCCTGGTGGCACCCTAAAGATATCAGATGGGGAACGTGTTGTTCGTGCCGAGCGATTGTGCGCTGCAATACATGCGATATTAACGCAAAAATATCTGTCCATTTTTGATTTTAATTCGTTTTTATCTATTGTACCAAAAAGATTGTAAAATGGTTGGATTAAAAAAATGCAGCGCTGATTCGGGATATGTTGAGAAGCTTCATCAGGTTTGAGCGGTTCAGAAAAGGTTCCATGAAATATCGTACGAGTTAAGCGATGGCAGATTTGAATGCCGCTACCGGTGAAACAAATTTTGATGCGCATTACATCTGCCATCCGGCTTGGGCTGCTCGCAAGATCAAAGCTCATCAGCCTGAAAAGCATATTGATATTGGATCAAAGTTGGATTTTGTAACGTTGCTTTCCGCCTTTATTCCCGTTGAATTTTACGACTATAGGCCTGCATCAATCTTGCTCTCTGATCTTTCTTGTGGTCGTGCTGATTTGTGACTATAGCATCGCCTCATTATCGTGCATGCATGTGGTAGAACATGCCGGGCTTGAGCGCGATGTGGATATTTTTGATCCTCAGGGCGACTTGAAAGCAATGGCGGAACTGGCAAGAGCGGTCAAACCTGGGGGACATCTGTATTTTATTGTACCCTTGGGGGGCAAAGCTAGAATTCAGTATAATGCGCACAGAATATATGATTTTAAACATATTTTGAAATGCTTCCCTTAATTTGAACTTGCAAATTTTGCCTTTGTAGCGGTTTGCGGACAGCACATTGACCCTGCAATGAAAGAAAACACTGATGCGAGTCGTTACAGTTGCGGCTGTTTTGAATTCGTGAAAAATGAAATTGTATCTTCTGTCTGCAAGAAAAGATTGTTTTGTAGTTATTATTTAAAATTCTTCAAACGTTTAGGCTGTGGCGGCGTAATTTCTCAGGTGAAATATAAAAAGACTTTTTTGAGTCTTAAGAGGAAGTTGCGTTTGTGGTGGGCGAAGCCGCGTCTAGGATGGAAGCTATAATGCTCTCCAGTTCTTCGTAAATTTTTTTCTGTGTGGATAATATGCTGAAAACACTAAGTAAAATTTTTTTCTTATTGCCTCAACTACGTCAAAAACAACTTATAGGGCTTGCCCTGGCAATGGTGCTTGTCAGCTTTGTTGAATTAGGCCTCGCTGGAACCATCTCATTATTGGGTGTTGCCCTTGCTGATCCTGCTAGCTTAGAAAAAATTGCAGTATTTAAAAAAATATTTCAATTAGTTCCAAATATTAGTCGCGAGATGCCATCTTCAGTGCGTATGCTCCTTTTTGTCATGGGAATGGTGTGTATTGCCACTATTGCAAAAAATATCATTACAGCAGTACTTACGTATTGGCAAAATGTCGTATCACAGTTGATAGGCAGTGATGTTAGTAGCTTGCTGTTCGAAAAATACATGTATGCACCGTATTTTTGGCACATGCAAAAAAATCCTGGTGAGTTGAGCGATTATTTAAACTGGCGCGGACAAATTGCTGCTTTGTTCTTGGGTGTGTTACAAGTTGTTAGCAATTTTGGGGTTATGTTCATTTTAATGTTGGGGGTTTTCTGGGTTGCCCCAACTGTTGCCTTGTTGCTCTATGGCGTGACAGCATGCGTTGCAATTTTGGTTTATAAATTTTCACAAAATAATGCCAAAAATGCTGGGATCCAGTTTGTTGGATTATCTACTGGCGTGAGCCGTGTAATACATGCCGCTTTGCACGGAATTCGAGAAGTGCAGATTTACCATAGGCGGAGTGCGTTTATAGAAAAATACTCGAGCGCATTGGCTATGATGGCCCGGCTGAGTGCGCGGCAAGGGACCTATCCGACCTTGCCGACTTGGTGTCTTGAATGCTCAGGTATGTTACTGCTTTTTTTATCGATCATTGTTATGGTATTCAATGGTGAAAACGTCGCAATGATAACCGGCACTCTCACAATGATGGCTGCAGTTTCATGGCGGTTGCTTCCTGCAGTAAATAAAATTGTTGGTGGGATTTTGCAGGTCAAGACGTATTATCCTACAGTAATAAAAATACTGGAAAATTATTCTGATTCGAATGTGACTGAAAAGGAAAGTGACTGGTTAAAGACGTTTTCTTTGATTGAAATCGCTGATGTAGATTTTTATTATCCTGATTCAAAAAATGCAGCCCTGAAAAATTTGAACCTAACCATTCCAAAGGGATGCATGATAGGTGTTGTCGGCCTTTCAGGTGCCGGGAAAAGTACTCTTGTGGGCATTTTGACCGGGCTATTGAAGCCAACATCTGGGAAAATAATTATAGATGGAACAGAAACTGCGCCTTTGCCTGGATTTATAAAGATAGGCTATGTCCCGCAACACCCCTATATTATGGACGCTTCATTGGCAGAAAACGTTGCCTTTGCAGATTGGGGGGGGGTGCCGGACGAAGGCAGAGTTATTAAGTGTTGTCAGTTGGCCGCCATCGACTTTTTAGATGAACTGCCGCAGGGTATTAATACGATACTCGGCGACAGGGGTGTGCGTCTTTCCGGCGGTCAGGTGCAACGAGTTTCAGTGGCCCGGGCACTTTACAACAACCCAGAGATTCTTCTTTTTGACGAGGCTACGAGTGCCTTGGATGGTGCTGCGGAATCTGCTATTCAAAAAACAATCATGACCTTGAGCAATGATTTGACTATCATTATTATTGCACATCGGTTGAGTACTGTTGAGGAGTGTGACAAACTTTTCTGGCTTAAGGATGGAAAAGTTCACAGGAGTGGACCTGCCCGGGATGTTTTAGCTGAATATGAAGCATTTTTGGCAGAACACACCTGTGGCACGGATTGCATTGCAGGCAAAGTGTAATGCTTCATTTTTATATTTTCGCATGTGTTAGCTAAAGTACGAAATTGTTACTTGCCTCTGTGGGGCGGGGGAACATTTTTTCGTGTTCAATTTGAATGATATCTTTGCTTCAATGTGCGCCTCTGCAATTTTTCAAGGGTGCTCCTAAGTGGTTCTGCGAAGCTGAAAGCACCCCAATGCCCAGCGACCCATGCAATCCTTTTCACTAATACTGGTTACGACGGAATCTCATTGGAAGCTATGGTATAGGTCGAGCTGCTTGGGGGCTTGAGTCCGAGCAGCTCTGAGTTGCCTTTATACGTTGCTGGATCTTTCATTGATCTGGCCTTGCATCGTATGTTCAAGGACTTAACAGTAAACACTTGTGGAAAATCTCTAAAGGACAAGCAATGCACAGTTGCTCACCCATTATTTCATTTATTATCGCTACATTTAATGCCGGTGAGACACTTCGGCGTTGTCTGAATTCTTTGTTGGAGTGTGATACGCACCAAATCGAAATCATCATTAAAGATGCCTGCTCTGTTGATGACACGCAGAATATCGTTGACGAATATTTGGATCGTCTACCTATTCGGTTTATATGCCAACGAGATACTGGCATTTCTGATGCATGGAATCAGGCCGTTACAGCTGACGGAGGTCCTCAGGGACAATGGATTCTTTTTCTGGGGGCTGATGACTTTATATGTTCCCCGCATCGCCTGAAGGCAACGGTAGCTGCTCTGGGTAATCTTGCGGAACATGCTGAATACGCTGCTGCTCCGGTTACCTTGGTCAATGGAGATGGTTTTGCGGTAGATACCCTCTTCCCCTCACGCTCTCTTAAGCGCGACCTTCCTATGGGGATGCCGCTACCGCATCAGGGTTTATTTCATCGGCGCTGTTTGTTTTCAGCTAACAGATTCGACACTTCGTTACGGATTACAGGTGACTATAGCTTTTTGTGCAGCACTCTGAAGCCTGACAACTTGGTCTATCTTGATCTACCTGCCCTGGTTTGTATGAGCCTTGGAGGTGTAAGTGGCAACCTAGAAGGCCTGGCAAGGCGGAACCGCGAAGTTTTGCGGGTATCCAGAAAGTTTTTCCCTGACTGCGCTCGCGGCGCGCTGTGGAAGCGCCTGGTTTTGTCTTATCTGTTCAATGGGTTGTCCATATTGTTTGGGGCACAATTTGCAACAAGGTGTGCTGACTATTATCGAAGGCTACTTCGTAAGACCCCACTCTGGACCACAAGGGAGCCATTGTCTGGGGCCATGCGGCTACCTGAAGATTCAGCCACTACATGCAGCAGCCAGCAGCCAGTTTTCTCTTTATTGGTTGCTACACTTAACAGAGGACAACCACTACAGAAGTTTTTGGACTGCTTGTTGGAACAGACGATCGGGACCTCTTCATTTGAGGTTCTTATTGCAGACCAGAATCCGTCAGGTTTTTTACAACCACTGATTGATGGCTATGCTGATCGTCTGTCCATTCGTGTTGTGCAAGTGCCCAATATCGGTGTTTCGCATGCTCGGAATGTCCTGGTGCCATTGGCCCATGGGCAATATATTGCCTTTCCTGATGATGACTGCTTTTATGAAGCTGATACGTTGCTAGAAGCCCAGAAAATTTTTGAATCCCACCTGCATGTGCATGCTATTCAGGGGAGTTGGTCTGCCCCTGGCAGGGATAGAAAATTAATTTGCCCTTCCAATCGGCTGTGCACTTCGCTATCCATTTTTAAGCGGGGCGAAACTTATGTGCAGTTTTTTAGAAAAGAATCTGTAAATCACATTGGTCTTTTTGATACTATGTTAGGGCCCGGTACTGGGTTGCCATATGGTTGCGGGGAAGATACTGACTATTTGTTGCGCGCCATTGAGAAAGGTTTGACAGTAGTATACGCACCTTCAGTTCATGTTCACCATAATGAAGTTGATGTTATGGCTATAATGACTAACAAACAAAAAATTATATCTTATGCAACGGGGCGTATGTATCTTTTGCGTAAGCATAAACTCCCATTGTGGTTTCAGGTATTCAATATAATTTATCCATTACTTAGAATTCCCTTTGAGGGGATTGGATCAAGAAAATACCGATTTATGATGTTCAAGGCGAGGCTGCACGGTTTTTTTTACGTGCGCTCATCTTCAGCGTTAAAGGGTTGAATGTTGCTGTCGGAACTGATTGTAATAATCTATTTGAGTTCTACGTAGTCTGATCCTTTACAATTTTCTGTATCTGTAATGTTGCACATTGATGTTGCTGGAACTGCCATATCATGCTTTGTGTTGTCTCATTGTCTAGGCATATAGCTACGGGCATGATTCTTTTTAATGTATCATATGCGTAAATTCTGTCGGAAAAATGTATGTGTCTTGTCATTCTCACATCTGGGAGTGATATGAAATTTGTAATATACGATAGGGTTGCTTCCACTAGCGACCAGCCGGCAATAGGTGAATAAAAATGTCATGTAATTTATCTCAACCATTTGTAGGAGCGTGGATTGCCGGTGGGCTTGGCAACCAGCTTTTTCAGTTTGCAGCAGCGTATGCATATTCATTACGGACTGGAGCAACACTACTTTTAGACACAAATTTTTTTCATCATCCAGCAAAAAACCGTGACTACGCGCTTGCCAAGCTGGGCCTCAATGAAAAAAAATGGCCTTGGGCCACTCCGCCATTTGGTGATAGATGGTCAATCTCTCCACGCCGCATGGCAGGGGTTTTGATCTCGAAAATACGGCAGTGGCGTCTGCGGTATACCGTCATCAGCGAAAAGCGTTATGATTACGATGAAGTTCTTTCATTGATAAATCCATCAGTTTATCTTTATGGATACTGGCAGTCACCGTTGTATTTTGTAGATGCGGCCAGTCAGTTGCGTGATTCTGTCAAACTGGCCCCGCTTGTAAAGGCGAATGTCCCACTTGCTGAATCCATTCGCAACACCATGTCAGTAGCGGTCCATGTACGTCGGGGTGATTATGCCACGCAGCATAGTGACACCTTTGGTCTTATCCCATATGAGTACTATGCTTACGCAGCCTCTTTGCTACGCAGGGGATTTGAAAACCCACAATTTTTTATTTTTTCTGATGATTATGATTCTGCCCGGGATATGTTTGGCGATTGGCCTGATGCAACCGTTTGCCCTGCACTGTCAGCAGAAGAAGATCTGGCCCTGATCGCTTCCTGTAAGCATCAAATAATCGCAAACTCAACCTTTTCATGGTGGGGGGCTTGGCTTAATTCAAATCTTGAAAAGATTGTTATTGCTCCAAAGCAGTGGGCCCAAAAAAAGGTTTTGCTGTCTCGGTATATTTTTGACTTGTTCCCTCAAAATTGGCTTCTTTTGTAACAGCCAACTGTACATGGATTTTTTATGATGCATTCAATATCCAAATGGTTAAAATCATCAGTCAAGTCATTTCTTGAGTGTTTTATTGCCACGCCAGAGGATACTTTTGCCCTTGAAAAGTTTTGCGCACAACACAATGGCAAGTGTGGGGTGGCCGCCTGCGTCACGGCGTTGAAGATTTCTCCAATTAAAGTTCGACAGAGTCTTCGCTGGCTTCAATATCTGGAAAAATGTAAAGATAATTCCCGTACCCCTATCGCAAGAGCGTTGCCAGGCGGTAAAGTGTACTTCAAAACAATTTTTTATGCGCCCTTGGAATTGCCATTTATTAAAATGAATCTTGCAGAAAGTCTGCACTATGTGGATAAATTTATTGTTGTTGAAGGCAATAGAACTCATGTGGGTGAGCCGCGAGAGTATATTTTTGAGAACTATATCTCATCTATTCCAGATGATCTTCGACATAAAATTTTATACATCAAAGCAGACATTGCCAATGAAACCATTGACTGTACTGGAAGCAACGATGGCTGCCAGATGCATAATAATGAAAATATCTTATGGGATTCATTTGAAAAGTATGTAGATTTGCAGGATAATGACATTGTTATTTCTGCTGATGCCGACGAGGTCATTTACCGCAAGGTTTACCCTCTGATTTTAAATCTGCTGCGTCCCGAGCGCCCCCTCATTCTTCCTTTGCACCAGTTTTTTTACAGAATGAATTACCTGTGGAAGAATGAAACGTTTTGGGCCCCCACCGCGACATATGCGGGTTACTATAACCATCGGCCGCATCCCCATAAGTGGCGTTACGATGGTAAAAAGTTTCCTATAATGGCCGGGTGCCATTTTTCGTGGCAGCTGACCATTGAGCAGATGTTATTCAAGCTTAAAACCTACGCCCATAATGACATCTATGGGCATCTTGCTGATCGGATAGTTCTTCAGGATGCTGTAGATAAAAAGAAATATCCTTTTGATCCTGATCGGCCCTTTGTTATTGACGAGCTAAGTCCAGACAATGATCAAATCTATTATCCAGAATCTTTTTTTACCTTTCGTTCAGATTTTGATCACTTGTTGCCGGTAAAAGGTCATGAAGCGTAAAATACTCATTTTTGTTGGCACGAGGCCGGAAGCCATAAAGATGGCGCCAGTGGTAAAAGCTCTGCGCACTCGAAGCGATCAGTTTGATGTTACTCTGCTGTCAACCGGTCAGCACCGTGAAATGCTGATGCAGACCTTGGGAGACTTTGCTCTGGAGCCGGACATCAACCTTGATCTTATGACAGCCAACCAGAGCTTGGCGCAGCTCTCCTCGCAGCTGATGACCTCCATTGATGCAGTTCTTGCTCGGGAAAACCCCGATATTATTTTGGTGCAAGGCGATACAACAACGGTGATGGTTGCCTCCCTGTGCGCCTTTTACCGGGGGATTTCCTGCGGGCATGTGGAAGCTGGGCTGCGAAGTTACAATATGCATTCACCCTTCCCGGAGGAGTTGAATCGCAGGGTTGCGGGGCTTGTGGCCAGTCTGCATTTTGCCCCCACAGATCGAGCTGTAGCTGCTTTGCATGATGAAGGTGTTCCATCTGATGTAGTTTATCTGACTGGTAATACCGGTATTGATGCCCTGCTTTGGACAGCCAATGACATCTTAATGTCCCCACCAGTTTTACCCAGTCAGATTCAAAAAATTATCGACTCTGGCCAGCGATATGTGCTTATCACCGGTCATCGGCGGGAAAGCTTTGGCAAGGGATTTGAGTCAATTTGCCAGGCTCTAAAAAAGTTGGCATCAATCCATCGCGATGTAGCATTTCTTTACCCAGTTCACTTAAATCCAAATGTGCGCAGTACCGTATTTCATGCTCTCTCGGATTGTCCTAATATTGTACTCACAGATCCTTTGCCTTACAGGCAATTTGTTGCTGCAATGCAGGGCGCATACTGTTTGTTGACAGATTCTGGTGGGGTGCAGGAAGAGGCCCCCTCGCTCAAAAAACCCGTCCTGGTAATGCGGGATGTGACGGAACGGCCCGAGGGAGTTGCGGCTGGCTGCAGCTGCCTTGTTGGTACAGATTGCGATAAAATCGTTCATAGCGTTTCGGCAATCCTAGATGATCCTGATGGCCGCTATCAGCTTATGGTGGCGGCGAAGAATCCTTATGGGGATGGACGCGCGTCTGAACGTATTGCAGATATCCTTTCGGATTTCTTTTCAACCAAGACAGTTTGAAATGCGCATAGGTATAGTCACAACATGGTTTGAACGGGGCGCGGCCTATGTTTCACGTCAATATCGGGATCTTTTACGCAAGAACGGCGATGATGTCTTGATCTATGCTAGAGGCGGAGAAAGGTACGCACAAAATGATCCCAGCTGGAATACCCCAGATGTCACTTGGGGGAAAAAATGTGCTGTACAGAGGATTACGGGAATTGACAGGAAAGATTTCGTATCCTGGATTCGCCGCAATAACCTTGAATTGATTATTTTTAACGAGCAGTGGTGGTTTCCCCCAGTATACTGGGCTATGGAGTGTGGATGCAGGACTGTTGCATACATTGACTATTATACTGAAGCAACGGTGGATAGTTTCTCCATATATGACGGGCTTATTTGTAATACTCAACGGCACTATAGTGTATTCAAAAAACACCCTTACTGCCAGTACATTCCTTGGGGGACAGATCTAGAGCTGTTTCACCCTCAATCGACTGGGTCTCGTGGTCATGAAGGCCCCGTTTTTTTTCATTCCGCAGGACTGAGTCCTTACCGCAAAGGGACGGACCTTGTGTTGAAGGCCTTTGCGCGTCTTATTGGCCCGGCTCATCTTGTTTTGCATATGCAGGAAGGGGCCTTTAGTTCGATCGCCGATGTCGAGTCTTTAGCCAATGAACTGATGGAGCAGGGGCGTCTTACCATCTATAACAGAGAAGTTCCGGCCCCAGGATTATATCATTTGGGAGACGTCTATGTGTATCCATCACGCCTTGAGGGGATTGGTCTGACGCAGGCGGAAGCGCTTGCTTGCGGGCTGCCCATCATTGTTCCCGACAACCCGCCCATGAATGAATTTGTGGCTCCCGAATCCGGGGTCGCAGTGGCGGTCGACAAACTCTGGTCCCGAGCCGATGGTTATTACTGGCCCCAGTGTCTGGTCAATCTGGATGCTCTGGCAGCCGCCATGCAAACCTTTGTTGATGACAGATGTGCTCTTGTTGGAAAAAAAGTTGCAGCACGTGCTTTTGCAGAACGTTGCCTCAACTGGTATAAAAACGGCAGTAATCTCTCCGCCTGGCTTTCCGCGCTGCCAAAACATTCGTTGCCCGATGACTTAAAGCGTCAGTTACAGGATGATGAAATTCCTCTTCCGGTGACTGCAGTAAAACTACTCAAAAAATGTCCCAGGATCTGGAATCTTGTGACGCATTTGCATAAGGTCTTTCGCAAACGCTATTGAGATTGTTTGCGGCAATTGTTTGCAGTGGGCCGAACGGCACTATGCAGACGGCAGGCCGACAAATATACTTGTCAGGGTGATAAGTGTTCGGCGTTCTCGGGCTTGTTGTGCCCACCATGCTTTTTCGGTAACTTTACTTTTCTTCCGGCAAGCCTCAGAAACTCTTTGTCTGGAACCTCGTATTCAGCTGCAACTTCTGTTGGGGGCATATGATCGCGCCTATAGTCATTTTTGCCTTTAATCGGCCACGTCATCTGAAAAATACCCTTGAGGCGTTGCAACGCAATTCTCTCGCGGCACAAAGTGATTTGTTTATTTATTGCGACGGGGCGCGTTCTGATGCGGAAAAAAAACTGACGGAAGAAACTCGGCGTGTAGCCCGTGGCACCCTGGGCTTTCGCTCTGTCACGGTTGTTACCTCAGAAGTTAATCAAGGCCTCGGTGAAAGCATCATACGCGGCGTGACAGAAATTATAGCAAAGCATGAACGCGTTATCGTGCTTGAGGACGATCTGCTTACAGCCCCTTTCTTTCTGGAGTACATGAATACCGGGCTCGATATTTATGCCGACAATCCGCGCGTTGCTTCAGTACACGGCTATCTTTACCCACATACGGTATCATCTCCCCCCGAAACTTTTTTCCTGAAGGGTACAGACTGCCTGGGCTGGGGAACATGGAAACGGGCTTGGGATATTTTTGACGCTGACGCTGCAAGATTGTTGCAGCGCATTCGCGACGCGGCTTGCGTCCACGATTTTAATGCCCAAGGTTGCTATAATTTTACCGGGCTGCTGGCCGATGTGGCTGAGAAACGCAATTCTTCTTGGGCGGTGCGGTGGCATGCTGCAGCCTATTTGCACGATATGTATACGCTTTACCCTGGACGTTCCCTTGTTTTTCATGCCGGTTCTGACGGCTCAGGCACAAACTGCGGCGTTGACACGCTTTTTGACGTTCCTTTAAGCACCACCCCCATTGAGGTAACTTCCATTGAAGTGCGGCCAAACCCAATAATGGTTGAGGCTAGACTAGCGATCTTGTTGAAAGAAAGTGGGGGGCATTTCGGCATTTTTAAAACGCGTGTCCGGCGGTGTTTTCCTTTTCTGGGAAGAATGTGGGATGCTTTGCGCGGTAAAAAGATTCGGAGATAGTTATGGTCACGTGCAAGTTGTTGGCACGGAAACTGTGCTTTGGTGCCTATCAAGTATGCGCCGCCGGGATAAATCTGGTTTGTCCTCCTGCAATAGTTCTTGCTTATCACAGGGTTGCGCAGCATAAAGGAGACCCACTCCAACTGACGGTAACTCCCAAGAATTTCACTGAGCAATTGGAGATCATTGCGGAGACATTTGATGATGTCGTGCGTTTTGACGCTGTCCAGTTGCATACAGCACGGCCATCTGTTTGTCTGACCTTTGACGATGGTTATATGGATAATTACACTATTGCATTGCCTATATTGGAGCGTTTTAATATACCTGCTACATTTTTTGTGAGTACAGGCCACGTTGAGCATGGTTGGCCCTATTGGTGGGAAGCACTAAGCATATGTGGGAGATTGGCAGACCATGGGCGCATTCTGGCAATGCCCTCTTCAGAACAACATAAGGCTGTTCACGTACTGCTGGAAGCGTGTGCTCCTGCCGCAGAGGCTCTGGAAGAGTGTCACCCATTAACAATTGCGGCCCTACAAGAGTTCAGCCGCCATCCCTTGGTCTGCCTTGGCGCACACACACATACTCACCCGCGTTTAAGCAACCTCGGAGCTGAAGATCAATATCAAGAGATAAAAAAATCCTTGGATAAGCTGGAAAGCTGGACATCCGTCCGGCCGACTGTGGCCGCATATCCCTTTGGTGCCCGTTCTCCTTTTGGCCGATTTTGCGATTACAACAAGGACAGCATAAAGGCCTGCCGCAGGCTTGGACTTAAACGCGCGGCAGCCAACTTTCCTGGACAGGTTCGGCCATGGACAAACTGCTACGCCATACCGCGGCATCTCGTGCGTGATTGGGATGGGCCAGCATTCAAGATACAGCTTCGCACCTTTTTGACAAGAGGATATTTTTAGTGCGGCCAGTTCTTTGTAATACTCTTGACTGTGGCGGCGGCGCTGCCATTGCCGCCCGACGACTCCACCGGGGGCTGCGGCAGTTGGGCGATGATAGTGTCTTTGCTGTCATGCAGCAGAGCGGGGATATCCCCGGCTGCCTTGCGCTTACCAGCCGACTGCGACGCACACTTCAGCCCTTCTTTAGGCAGGGCGAACGGCTGCCCCTCTTGCTTTACCCCAAGCGTGATCGGAATGTCCTTTTTTCGCCTTCCTGGAGACCATCTGGAGTTCATAGGGACATCATGGGCTTGCGCCCAGACGTGGTGCACCTGCATTGGATCGCGGACAGCTTCGTGCCGTTGCATTCTTTAGCGAGGTTGACCGCCCCTATCGTGTGGACATTGCATGATACATGGGCGCTGACAGGCGGCTGCCATATTCTTAAAGGCTGTGAGTTCTATCGACAGGGCTGCGGGCGGTGTCCTGAACTGGGCAGTCGAACAGGCATGGACATGAGTTCGTTGGGGTATTCATTGCGCGAGGCCGCCTATAAAAAAGTACGTATGACAATTGTTGCGCCCAGTCGACACATGGAGGTGCTGGCAAAGGCGAGCCCATTATTTCAGAATCACCAGATCGTGCGTATTCCCAATGGCGTTGATACTGAGCGTTTTCGGCCGATTGATAAGCATGTTGCACGCCATATTTTGCAGTTGCCGCAAGACGTGCCGTTGCTGGTTTTTGGAGCAGTAGCACCTGGCCGCGATCCCAACAAAGGGTTTGATCTGCTGTGTGATGCGTTGCGCGAGTTGCCGATGCCCTTGCGCGGGCGTGCACAGTGCGCTGTTTTTGGTGGGAGCATTGCAGCCTCGGAAACGCCGCTTCCCGCCATAGAGCTTGGCCGACTGCATGATGACGTATCACTGGCGCTTGTTTACTCTGCTGCAGATGTTTTTATCTGCCCTTCCCGTGAAGAGAATTTGCCTAACACGATTATGGAGTCGCTTGCCTGCGGTACCCCTGTGGTAGCCTTCCGTACCGGTGGCATCCCTGACCTGGTTGATGATGAGGAAAATGGCATGCTGGCGCCATGCTATGATGTGAAGGCTCTGGCAGAAGGCATTACCAAGATACTGCTGAGTTCTGTAGATCAGAAACAACGGTTGTCCTGCGCGGCCCGCCAAAAAGCTGTTGACGAATACGCCTTGCCAGACATTGCACGGCGTTATCACGACCTGTATCTGACATTGATCGCAGATTCTCAGCATTTTCATTAAAGCGTGTCAGAGCATAGCCAGTTTCAGAATTTACTAAACAATGCCAACGCGGATTACTGTGTAGCGGCAACAACAGTTTTCAGAGATGCTCAAAGCGTTGTGACAGATGTTTCTACCCCTTTGTATGTGAGGCGTTAGGGACTATGGCGTGCTTCTTGGCATGTGCCAAGGTAAAGCTGTGCAACTGTTATGAACGAGGGTGGCTAGCTTGAACCGGACCGCAAAGTAAAGGAACTGGCGGTCGCAGCCTTCGAGGAATCTTGCCTCTTGGGTCGGGTGATCGTGTATTTCCCCCTTTTCAATCTGTTACGAGCGGTGTATCTTTCGCGGCGTGTGTTGCTGCAAAGCTCTGCGCACTGTCCTTGGCAGGAATTGTGTCGCCGAACTTGATGGATTCATTGAGAGCCTTCAGCAGGTAGGATTTTTAATGTCCTGCGAGGGGAACTCTTTGAAAAAGCACGTTTTAAGTAAGTTGCGCAAAGAATAGTATTTTGCGTATTTTTTCTATAGGTCGTATGTCTGTTGAACTTGCGGGGCGTATCAAGTTTGCCGTGTATACGGCATGTTGGCCAACTCTGCGATGCGGACTTTTTTACTTCACACAAGATTGCGTCTGTGGTTCCGTTAGAAGGAATCCAGTAGTATTGAGGACAATCAGATGGTTTCATTTGAAGACCTGTTGGCAAAGAAATCTTCCGTGGCAGTGGTTGGTCTGGGGTATGTTGGCTTGCCTCTGGCTGTTGCCCTTTCCCATCACTTTGATGTCATTGGCTTTGATATCAACGTGGCGCGGGTAGATGCACTCAACAAGGGGCACGATGCCACCAATGAGGTTGACGATGCTTCCCTTGCCGCCAGCACGGCCCGTTTTACCAGCGATGCTGGCGAGCTTGCCAAGGCTGGCGTGATCATTGTGGCTGTGCCTACCCCGGTAGACAGCCACCGACAGCCCGATCTTACGCCTGTGGTGGGTGCAAGCCGCACTGTTGGTCGTCATATGCCCAAGGGCTGCGTGGTGTGCTATGAGTCTACGGTGTACCCTGGCGTTACCGAGGACGAATGCATCCCTCTGCTGGAAAAAGAATCCGGCATGCGCTTTCCTGCGGATTTTACCGTGGGGTATTCGCCCGAGCGCATAAATCCCGGCGACAAGGTTCACCGGCTTGAAACCATCCGCAAGGTTGTTTCCGGCTCAGACGCTCCTACCGCAGACCTGCTGGTTAAGGTCTATGGCGCGGTGGTGACGGCGGGCATCCACAGGGCCTCGTGTATCAAGGTGGCCGAGGCCGCCAAGGTTATTGAAAACACGCAGCGTGATATCAACATCGCCCTGATGAACGAACTGGCCCTTATTTTCAACCGCATGGGCATCGATACGCTGGAAGTGCTTGAAGCCGCCGGCAGCAAGTGGAACTTCCTGCCGTTCCGTCCGGGTCTTGTGGGCGGGCACTGCATTGGCGTGGACCCCTATTACCTGACCTACAAGGCCGAAGAAATCGGCTGCCACCCCGAGGTTATCCTTGCGGGCCGCCGCATCAACGATGGCATGGGCAAGTATGTGGCAGAAATTTGCGTCAAGCGCCTCATCAATGCGGACAAGCACGTCAAGGGCGCGCGCGTGGGCCTGCTGGGCTTTACGTTCAAGGAAAATGTGCCTGACATACGCAATACCCGCGTGGTGGACATCATCGCAGAGCTGAAGGAATACGGCATCACGGCTCTGGTGCATGATCCCGAAGCTGATGCTGCGGAAGCCCATCACGAATACGGGCAAACACTGTTGCCTCTGAGCGATCTTAAAAATCTGGATGTCCTTATCCTGGCCGTATCACACGAGAGTTTCCGCCAGCTTGATCATGCGGCCATACGCGCCATGTTTGCTGGCGATGCAGTCACGCTTATGGATATCAAGGGCTTCTGGAACAAGCAGGAAATGCTTGCTGCCGGGTTTGATCTCTGGAGGCTGTAATTTGAACGCGCGCATGCCCTGTCAGCTGGTTACTGGTGGTTCAGGCTTTATCGGGTCCTGCTACGTTCTTCAGGCCCGACGGCAGGGTGTGCGCGTCATCAACCTCGACAAACTGACGTACGCTGGCAATCCCGCCAATGTTGAAGCGTTGAAAGACGATCCGGATTACGTCTTTGTGCGCGGCGACATTGGCAATGCCGAGCTGGTTGCCTGGCTGCTGGAAACCTTCCAGCCCGATGGCATCGTGAATTTTGCTGCGGAAAGCCACGTTGACCGTTCCATTATCGACCCCGATGCTTTTGTGCGCACCAATGTACTGGGTACGGCCACGCTGCTGAGAATGGCTGCCCAATGGTGGCGCGCGCTGCCTGCGGAGCGCGCTTCAGCCTTTCGTTTTCTGCACGTGTCCACAGATGAAGTCTATGGTGCGTTGCAACCGGGCGATCCGTCTTTTACAGAGGCGACCCCCTACTGCCCAAACAGCCCATATTCTGCTTCCAAGGCCGCCAGCGACCACATGGCGCGCGCCTTTCACGAAACCTACGGTCTCCCGGTGCTGCTCACCAATTGTTCCAACAATTACGGGCCGCGCCAGTTCCCTGAAAAACTCATTCCCCTGATGATTTGCAATGCCCTTGATGGCAAACCTTTGCCTGTCTACGGCAAGGGGGCCAATATTCGCGACTGGCTGCATGTAGAGGACCATTGCGCTGCCATAGCCCGAGTGCTTGAAGCGGGCAGGGTGGGGCGGTGTTACAACATCGGCGGGCATGCGGAAAAGACCAACCTTGAGGTTGTGCAGACCGTGTGCGCCATCCTTGACCAATTGGTTCCTTTGGCTCGCGGGCCTTATGCCGATCAAATCGAATATGTGGCCGACAGACCTGGGCATGATTTTCGGTACGCCATAGACTGCAGCCGAATAGAAGCGGAACTTGGCTGGAAGCCGACCCACAAGTTTGATTCCGGACTGCGTGAAACCGTCCGCTGGTATCTTGAAAATATTGCGTGGGTTGAAAATGTCCGCAGCGGCGCTTATAGGGAATGGATTGCGGTCAACTACGCCCATCGCACTTGCGGTGGGGCCAACTGAAAGAAGGGGGCGGCATGAACGGCTGGAAAGGCATTGTTCTTGCGGGAGGCTCTGGCTCGCGCCTGCACCCATTGACTCTGAGCGTGAGCAAGCAGCTCATGCCCATCTATGACAAACCCATGATTTACTACCCGTTGTCTATTCTGATGATGGCGGGCATTCGGGATATCTGCTTTATTTCCACCCCTGAGCACCTGCCCCTTTACAAGGCTTTGCTGCACGACGGCTCGCAACTGGGCTGCAAGTTCAGCTACGTTGTGCAACCCCGCCCTGAGGGGTTGGCCCAGGCCTTTTTGTTGGCGGAAGATCACATTGCGGGGCATAATACCTGCCTGATTTTGGGTGATAATGTTTTCTTCGGTCATGGATTGCCAGCACTTACACACGCTGCCATGGCCCGCGAATCCGGAGCGACTATTTTTGGCTACCATGTGCGCGATCCTGAGCGTTACGGCGTTGTGGAATTTGACGATGCGCGGCAGGTAGTCAGCATTGAAGAAAAACCCGTCCTTCCAAAGTCCAACTTTGCGGTGACAGGCCTGTATTTTTATGACCAGAAGGTGCTGGATATCGCCCGCGCTGTGCGTCCCTCGGCCCGGGGCGAACTGGAAATCACAGATGTGAACAACGCCTATCTGCAACAGGGCGATCTGCATGTGGAGCTCATGGGGCGGGGCATTGCCTGGCTTGATACCGGTACGCATGATTCCCTCATGGATGCCGGTGCCTTTGTGCAGGCGGTAGAAAAACGCCAGGGACTCAAGGTGGCCTGCCTGGAGGAAATAGCCTGGCGTAACGGCTATATTGATGCGGACGCTGTGCGCGCACTGGCAAAGCCCATGGCCAAGACCGGCTACGGGCAATATCTTCTTGAACTTGTGGATGCGGGGATTGGGCTGTGGAAGTAGTTCAGACGCCTATTGCCGGGTTACTTTTGGTCAAACCCAAGGTGTGGGGTGACCAGCGCGGCTATTTTGTGGAAACATGGCAGCAGCAGCGCTACGCGGCGGCAGGCATTGATCAGCCTTTTGTGCAGGATAACCATTCCATGTCCGCCCGTGGCATACTGCGCGGTCTGCATTATCAGAAAACACGCCCTCAGGGTAAACTGGTCTATGTTTCGCTGGGCAGCGTATTTGATGTGGCTGTGGATATTCGGCGAGATTCCCCCACTTTCGGAAAGTGGTTCGGTGTAGAACTTTCACAGCAGAACCAGTGGCAGATGTGGGTACAGCCCGGCCTTGCACACGGTTTTGTAGTTACCAGCGAAATTGCTCATTTTCACTACAAGTGCACAGATTACTACTGTCCAGAGGACGAAGCGGCCATTCGCTGGAACGACCCGGCCCTCGGCATTGCCTGGCCCGTGGACGAACCTCTGCTTTCCGCCAAGGATCAAGCAGCTCCGTTGTGGGCTGAGGCTATGCAGGCCGCAGACCGCTGAATCAATCGCAACGGACTGCGGCATATCCTGATCAGAGTTTTACCCGCTTGGACACGTGAGCGGGTGCATTTCATTTGGCGGACATTTCAAGATAGGGATCGCTCTGGGCCATATAGTTGCCCACATAATCCGCAATGCCCTGTTCCAGCGACGCAAAGCTCATCGGGCAGTTTTTTTCCTGCATCCAGCTCATATCCGCCTGGGTGAAGTTTTGGTATTTCCCGCGCAAGGCTTCCGGCATGTCCATATACTCAATCTGGGGTTCTTTGCCCAATGCGGCAAATATGGCACAAGCCAGATCGTTCCAGCTTCGAGCCTTGCCCGTGCCCGCATTGAGGATGCCGTTGGCTGTCGGGTTTTCAAGCAGCCAGAGCATCAGCTCCACGCAATCCTTCACGTAGACAAAATCGCGCATCTGGCCGCCGTCGGCAAAATCCGGCATGTTTGATCTGAAGAGTCGCAAACGCCCCGTAGCGTTGATTTCATGAAAGGCCTTGCAGGCTACGCTGCGCATGTCGCCCTTGTGGTATTCATTGGGGCCGTAGACGTTGAAAAACTTGAGGCTGACCACGCTCTCTGTAAGTTTGTTATCCAGCAGCCACAAATCAAAAAGGTGTTTGGAGTAGCCATACATGTTCAGGGGCTTGAGGCGTCTGGTCGTTTCTGGTCTGTCAGAGAAACCCTGTGAGCCATCCCCGTAGGTAGCGGCTGACCCGGCATTGATAAAGCGCGCTCCGTGTTCCAGGGCAAATCTGCACAGTTCTACAGTATAGGCCGTGTTGTTGGCCATCAGAAAGTCTGCGTCTTTTTCTGTGGTGGAAGAACAGGCCCCCATGTGCACGATTGCCTCTACCTTGCCGCCCAGCGTGTTGTCGCGCAGCATTTCCAGAAATTCAGACCTGTGTACATAGCGGGCATATCGCCGGTTGACGAGATTTTTCCACTTTTCCGTTGAACCGAGGTTATCCACCACCAGTATGTCAGTTATGCCTGCCTGGTTCAGCCGCCAGAGCATGGCGCTGCCAATAAAACCTGCGCCACCAGTGATAATATACATACAAACCTCATTGATCCAGCATGTGGGCTCCTTGCGGAGCAAGGCGTAGAACCCGCGTCTGCGCTATCGCGCGCACCGATCATATCCCTGTCGGGCCAGACGCGTCAAAGTGTGCTCCGGGGGCCTGATCCGAGCAGATATTCATATGTGGTTGCGCGTATCTTTGCCCCTGCCCCCTTTTTGCAAAAAAAATTTTTGGCGATGGCAATGGCAAGGGGAGAATATTGCAATGCGGCTGTTACTGCTATAAGAAATTAAGTATAACTCCTGCAAGAGAACCAGCGAGGTAGACATGGTCAAATTTTTCCACACCGCATGCTGCTGCCTGCTTCTGCTGCTTCTCGCCTGTGCGAATCTTGCGCTGTGCGCGACGGATTCTTCCACGGCAGCCAGCGCAGACCCCATCACCATTGCCTGCATGAAGGATAACGAACCGCTGTCTTTTGTTTCAAAAACAGGAGAACCTGTTGGCCTGATGATTGATCTGTGGCGTCTGTGGGGCGAAAAAGTAGGCAGACCTGTGAAATTCATCATGGGCGACTGGCAGGATTCGCTTGATGCCCTCCATTCTGGGCGGGCCGACATCCACTTCAGCATGTACATCACTCCCGACAGGGCCCGCTGGGCAAAATTTGGCCCGGCCATTTCTCCCGGCATGGGGGGGCTTTTGCTCTCAACATCTGCCGGGCAAAAAATTACTGACCCAAGCCAGTTGGGGGATGCGACCATTGTTGTGCTTGAAGGCTCGTTGCAGGAAGATTACATGCGGGAGCACTTCCCCAAGGTTCAATTGGTGGTGGTGCGCAACGGGGCAGAAATGTTCATGTCGGTGGCCAATGGGCTGGCAGATGGCATTTCGAGCAACTTTCCTTCGGCTTATGGCACCATTGACCGGTTGGGCCTCAACAGCTTTTTTATGCCTCAGGCATTCCCCCTTTTTTCTCGCAACCTTCATCCGGCAGTGCTGCGTAACAGGGATGACCTTGCCCGGTTGATGGATGAAGGGCTTTCGCGCATATCCCGCGCTGAAATGGTGGCGCTTGAAGAAAGGTGGGTCCGTAATCCGGCGCACCGCGTTTGGGGCGACATGCCTCGCTCCCTGCTGCTCACCCCAGCGGAGAGGGAATGGCTGGCAAACCATCAGACCCTGCGTGTTGCCCTGGAGGATGATTGGCATCCCATTGAATTTATGGACAGCGAGGGCACATACAACGGCATTGGTATGAACCTCATGCAGGTTGTGGGGCGATACCTTAATGTTGCCATACAGCCTGTTTCTTCCAATGTGCTGAAAGAAACCACAGGCCCCCGCCGGGCGGACGTGGAGCCTTTTCTGGAAGGGACGCCGCCAGAGGGTGGCCCCTGGTTGTTTACCAATCCTTTTTTGCAGCTGCCGCTGGCGGTTGCAACGCTTGACTCCGAGCGTTTGGTCACGAGCCCTGGCGACCTTGCCGGCAAAAGTGTGGCAGTGCATGATCACGCAGGTCTTGCAGGGTATTTGCGCGCCCAGTTGCCGCGATCAAAAATCGTGGAGGTCTCCAGCCTGACTGCGGGGCTTTCTGCGGTGCAGGGTGGGCAGTTCGACGCTATGGTGGGCATTGCACTTTCTGTGGAATACGCGGTGGTGAACAAAAACCTGCGCGATCTGCGCGTGGGCCTGCTGCCGCAGTTGCAGTATTCCGCCCGGGTAGCCGTACGCTCAGACTGGCCCCAGCTTGTCGAAATCATGAATAAAACACTGGATAATATCCCCCATGAGCAGATGGCCGCGATCATAAAGCGCTGGGCCAATCTGCGTATTGAGCGCGCCATGAACTGGATGCTCGTCTTGCAGATCGGCGGGGTGGTGACAGTGTTTCTGGGCAGCCTGCTTGCGGTCATTTTGATCTGGAACCGCAAGCTCGCGCAGGAATCGGCAGAAAGGCAAAAAGCTCTGGAAGCGGCCAGAGCCAGTGCTTCAGCCCTGTGGCAGCGCAAGCAGCAATTGCGCAGCATTGTGGATAATCTGCCAAGTCTCATGATGCTTAAGGATTCGCAAGCCCGCTACATTATGGCGAACAAGTATTTTGAAACATTTACCGGCTATGCCGAATCCTACGTTGTGGGAAAGAACATAGCCGATCTGCTTTCCCCGGAGCATGCAGAACAGGGAATGCGCTTGGACAAACTGGTCATAGAAACCGGAAAAGTACATAAAACTGAAGAAGTCCGGTATGATGCAGTTGGAGAGGAACATATCCTGGATGTTGTGCGCGTTCCGCTGTTTGAGCCGGACGGCACAGTTTACGGCATGGTCTACATGGGGATAGACGTGACGGAACGCCGGGCCGCAGAACAGGCGCTGCGCCGCGCCCAAATGGAAATGTCGCAGATATTCAATGCCGCTGGCAGCGCCATGCGGGTTATTGACCGCAGCCTGATAGTCAAGGAAGTCAACGATACCTACGTAAACTGCTTTGGCTATTCACGTGAAGAAATGGTGGGCCGCTGGTGCGGCGAATACCCCAGTGGATCAGATTGCGGCTCTGATTGTGTGGGCAAGCGCATTCTTAACGGTGAGCCTCGGGCTGCCATCCGTCAGCAGCGGCAAAAAAAAGACGGGACATGGGTATTTTGCGATCTGGTTGCCACGCCATTTCTTTCGCCTGATGGCGAGCTTCTCGGCATTATCGAAGATTGCCGGGATATTACCGACCTTGTGGAAAGCCAGCAGGCGGCGGAACAGGCCAGCAGGGCCAAGAGCGAATTTCTTGCCAATATGAGCCATGAAATCCGTACCCCCATGAATGCCGTTGTGGGACTTACTCATTTGACCCTGCGCACGCCTCTTAATGCAACGCAGCGTAATTATTTGAAAAATATAGACAGCTCCGCAAAATCCCTTTTGCGGATCATTGACGACATCCTTGATTTTTCCAAGATTGAAGCTGGTCGCATGGACATGGAATATCTGGACTTTAACCTGGAAGAAGTCCTTCTTGGTCTCTCAAGTCTGGATACAACCAAATCCGGCGGGAAAAATATTGAGCTCTTGTTGCGCATCGATCGGGAGGTCCCCTTGTTTTTCAAGGGCGATCCTTTGCGGCTGGGGCAGGTACTGGTCAATCTTGTGGGCAATGCCATCAAATTTACCCCTTCGGGCGAGGTTGTGGTGCGCGTTGCGCTTGAGGAGCAAAAAGACCAGAAGGCGCAGTTGCGTTTTACCGTCACAGACACAGGCATTGGCATGGGGCAAGAGCAGCTGGACAAGCTGTTCCAGGAGTTTACCCAGGGGGATTCATCCACAACACGGCGTTTTGGCGGCACCGGCCTTGGCCTTTCCATCAGCAAGCGGATTGTGGAGATGATGGGGGGCGAAATAGGCGCAGATAGCGAACTGGGCAAGGGCAGCACGTTTTACTTTACCGTCAATCTGGACTTGCAGGAAAATCCCCAGCGAAAGCCAGTCCCGGCCATGAAAAACCTTTCCGAGCGCAGGGTGCTTGTTGTGGACGATTCCTTCTCAAGCCGTGAAATTCTCCGGCAAGAGCTGGAAGATATGGGGCTGCGGTCGGGCACGGCTGACTGCGGCGATGCCGCGCTGGAAGAACTGGTGCGCGCCGCCGAAAGCGGCGACCCCTATGATCTGGTGCTGATGGACTGGAAGATGCCCGGCAATAACGGCATTCAGGTGGTGCGGCTGCTGCGCGGCTGCCGTGAGCTGCCCTACATTCCTACCGTCATCATGGTTACGGCCTATGGGCGGGAAGAAATCATGGAAGAGGCTCAGGCCGAGGGCATCAGCCATTTTCTCATCAAGCCTGTCAGCCCTTCACTCTTGCAACACGCCATCCTGGATGTTTTTGGGCAGCGGGTAGCTGATGAAGATGCATCCGGCTTGCCCCAGGAATTGCGCATCCCTGCCAAATACAGAGGCCGCAGGGTGCTGCTTGCCGAAGATAACGAGGTTAATCAGCTGGTGGCCAGAGAATTGCTGGAATCATCAGGCTTTGTTGTGGACATTGCCATTTCCGGTCTTGAAGCGCTGCAAAAGGCGGAAGGCACTGACTACGCAATGGTGTTTATGGATATCCATATGCCGCTGATGGACGGCATCGAAGCTGCAAAACTGCTACGCGCCCAGGCGCGCTATGCCCATACGCCGATCATTGCTCTCACAGCCGACAGCATGGTGGGCGATCGGGAAAAAAGCCTTGCAGCGGGTATGAACGACCACCTTGCAAAACCCATTGATCCCTACCGCCTGATTGAAGTGGCAGTGCAGTGGCTGGAATGGGGAGCAGACCAGGTTGCCCAGGCTGGTGATTCAGGCCAATCCGGTCAGCCTGAATAAATCAGACAAACTGAAAATATTCTGTAAAAAGCTGATGCGGTCGGCAAGCCGACCGCATCACAAAAAAAGTTTGATCTCGTAATCGTACTGGCTACATCAACGGCAGCCGCTGTACTATCCAGACTGCCACAGGCGCCAGAGCCGCAGTAAGAATACCTGCCAGAATCATGGCCAGACCGCCCATTGCTCCCTGTTCCTGCCCTTCCTGCAATGCAACGGCTGTTCCCTGAGCATGCGAAATTGTGCCCATGGTCAGCCCCCGTGCAAAGGGATCCTTGATGCGTATGACATTCAGCCCCCACAAACCCAAGAGGGAGCCGAGCGTACCGGTAGCCACCACAAAGGCCGCAGTCAGGGACGGGATGC
This sequence comes from Desulfovibrio sp. UIB00, assembly GCF_022508225.1. Taxonomy (NCBI): domain Bacteria; kingdom Pseudomonadati; phylum Thermodesulfobacteriota; class Desulfovibrionia; order Desulfovibrionales; family Desulfovibrionaceae; genus Desulfovibrio; species Desulfovibrio sp. UIB00. The sequence continues at coordinate 198,067 of NZ_JAETXJ010000005.1, forward strand.
CGCCATACATGGAGGCCACCTCAACGGCAAAGGGGATGGAAACCCCCTTGGGGAGAATGGAAATTACCACGTCGTCCGGCAGGCCGCCCAGTTTGGCAATAACCCCGGCAGAGAGCATTGCTGCAAAGGCCCCCGCGCACACGCTTGCAAGAATGGGCAAGGCATTGCGCAGGAGCAGGTGGCGATAGCGGTACAAGGGCAGCGCAAGGCTGACCGTTGCCGGGCCAATGAGCAAGGTCATGATCTGTCGGGCTGGCTCATAGGTTTCATAGGGAACATCGCACAGCACCAGCACTGCGATGACTATGGCGGCGCTGCCAGCCACGATGTTGATGAGCGGATGCTTATAACGCATATACAGGCTGCGCACCAGCGCATATGCCAGCACGGTGCCCGCTGAGCACAAAAATGTGTTTATGATCTGCATGGTGCTTCTTCCTCTTTCTTTTCAGGCGTAGCGCGGCGCAGGGCCCGGGCCATAAAGCCCACAATCACCAGCGGCAGGGCTGTACTGCCCACAATGGCAGCCGCAAGCACCCATCCGTAATCATAAAAAACGCTCCCCCATTGCATCAGCCCTACCGCAATGGGCACAAAAAAGAACACAAGATGCTTCAGCAGAAATTCCGCCGCCATGCTGATGTGGCTTTCTTTCACAATACCGGTGAGCAGCAGAAAAAACAGTACGATTATGCCCAGCACGTTGCCGGGGATGGGAATTCCTGTCAGCCGTGTGAGTTGATCGCATCCCCAGAATATGGCTGTCAGAATTGCGGTCTGCCAAAGCAGCTTCCATGTTGCGCGCATAGGGTCTTCCTGATGTTCAAGGTTTCTGCCGCCTCCCGTTGCCATTGGCAGAAATTTGGCAAGTGAGGGTTTTTCCTGCCAACGACAACGGGCGGCTTGCGGCATACGCTATGAGATGATAGCCATCATGGCAAATGAATAAAAATGAAATAAACAGTCACAAATGGTGAACAAATGGAAGTGTCAGACCTGCGCACGTTCATGGCCGTCATGGAAACCGGCAGCATAAGCCACGCCGCCAAGGCTTTACACCGGGTGCCCTCGGGCGTTACCGCCCGCATTATGCTGATGGAAGAAGAACTGGGCATCCAGCTGTTTTTGCGGGAGAAAAAGCGCTTGCTGCCCACGGCAAGGGGACAGACGCTTTACACCTATGCCCGCCGGATAACCGCTCTGATGGATGAAGCCGAGCTGTGCGTGAAGGGCATGGAACCGGGCGGCAGGTTACGCATTGGCGCACTGGAAAGTGCTGCTGCGGCGCGTTTGCCCGAAGTTCTGGCCCGTCTGCATGCGGAATATCCCAGCATCGAGCTCGAACTTGTAATAGGTACCAGCAGCTCCCTGTACGGGGATATTCTTGAAAACAGGCTCGATGCGGTATTTGTGGTTGATGCGCCCACAGATGAACGGCTGGAGAGGATGGAGGCCTTTACTGAGCGGCTGGTGCTCATTGCCACCAGGGAGCATCCACCCATCCATACGCCGGACGACATAGGGCGTAAGGCCGTGTTGGCTTTTCAGGGAGGGTGCGCCTATCGGAACAGGCTGGTGAACTGGTTTCGGGCCTACGGGTGGGAACCGCAGCATATCGTTGAGCTGGCTTCGTACCACGCCATTGTGGGGGGCGTTATTGCGGGCATGGGGGTTGGCGTGGTTCCGGCATCGGTTCTTGAGCTGTGCCGCACCAACGGCATGCTTTCCGTGCACGCGCTCGAACACCCCCTGTGCAATGCCGTAACCGAGCTTGTGTGGCGTAAGGGCATGGCCTCTGCCAACGTGGCGGCTGTTTGTCGCTGTCTCACAAATTGTGAGCAAAAAACGGATGTTATTCCCGCAGGGTAGCTGTAGAGTCATCCACCCCTTGAGCATTGCCTCAAAATAGTCTGCGAACCGGCCAATGCACGTTGTCATCTGTGCAGTCTGAATTGCCCCCGAGCCGGCGTGTCTGCTGGGGGGGGCAGTTCTGGCTTATGCCAAGGACGCGGTTTCAAAAAATGTATACGTGTCCTTGCCTTTCTGCTTTGCGCGGTACAGGGCGGCATCTGCACTTGCATACAGCTCGCTGAAGTTTTTGCCATGCAGGGGAAAGAGCGCCACGCCCATGCTTGCGGCAAGGTGGTGTTGTCCTGCGCCTCCATATGTGGTGTGGCGGATGCGATTGCAGAGTTCTTCAAGCTTTGTGGTCAATGCCTCACTGTTATGCTGGCACGTAAGAACAATAAATTCATCACCGCCGATGCGGCCCACCAGATCACCGGGCGCAAAGGCCGCCCTCAGACTCTGGGCAAATTCCTGAATGATCCTGTCGCCCGCAACATGGCCCAGCGAGTCGTTGAGCTCCTTGAAGTTGTCTATATCAAGCATAATCATGGCAAGGGTGCCAGCATCGCACGGTTGCTCCGTCAGGCGTCTGTCAATAAGCGCTTCTGTGGTCATTTTGTTGTAAAGACCCGTCAAGCCGTCCTTTTGGGCCATATCCTGAAGGCTGAGTTCCTGCCTTTTGTCGTGGTCAATGTTCTGGCGGCAAATGACAATGTGGATGGAGTCATTCTCCGCCCAGCGCAAGATATAACCGGTTTCCCTGAACCAGATGTATTGGCCGTTGCTCTGCATGCACTGGAAATCGCAACTCAGCTTGTTGCGCTGCTCCTGCAGGGCTGCGCGTATGGATTCCGGGCTGAAGGTTTTCAGGTACAGGTTCACGTGCTCGGGCAAAATATGTTTTGCCACAATGGTTTGCAGCATGGTGCTGTATGATGTGTTTGGTTTGAGGCCCAACTGCTGCATAAACTTTTTGGTGCCCTCGCCGCAGGCAACATCGTTGGTTATGTCAAATTCAACAATGCTGTCATAAATATGCGACGTGGCATTTTGAAGTATGGCGTGGTACTTCAGTTCTTCAGCAATGGTGAGGGAGATTATCTTGTTTTTATATCTACGTATTATTGCTGTTACAATAAAAATGACAATTATCATTGTAAAACAAACAACAATAGCGCCGGTGTAGTATTTTGTTCTGATCTGTCTGATTATTTCAGAGGTGTTTTTGTCTGTAATGAGGAAAAGATCCGGGGCAGGAAGGTAGCGCGTGACAGCATAGCCATCTGTGCCATGACCAGAATACCACGTGTCAGAAATTTTTGTGCTGTTCTTCTTCAGGGTGTTTTTTACTGCGGCAAAGGTTTGCGCGGAATAAATATCTTCGGCAGACCTGCCCTGCGCGGATGAAGATATTTGGATGGCCCCATCAGCGTTCACAAGGTAGGATTTAACCGCAAATTGCTGCTCATACTTGATAAGCATGGCCTGAATGGAGGTTACAGTAAAGCCAACACCCACTATGCCCACGGTTTCATTATTCTTGTTTTTAACGGCGCAGTTTACAAATACCGTGATGGTGTCGTGCGCAGCTTTGTCATTATCAATATTGAGTGAAAATTCCTGATTGCTTGCAATAAATTCCCGTACCCATTTGTTCTCAGGATTAGAATGGTCAACAATGCGGTCAACACCAGAAAAATTGTAGTAACGGTCTGTCTGCATGGAGACAAGAAAAACGGAGTCGTAATTGTATTTTTTCCTGTAGGCAGCAAGGTATTCCCTGATGTTCAGCGTATATGCCGGGTTTTTCAGGTTTTCCTTTTCCTGCGAAAGAAAATTGATCAAAAAACTGTCGTGCGCCATTGTCAGTGAAATATGTATGGATTGGGCAAAAATGGCGTCAATCTGATACATCATGCCTTCTGAAGCCAGGCGCGTCACGCTTTCCGCTTCTTTTTTCAGGGTGTCCACATTGGAACGGTAGCCTATTACAGACGTGACAGAAAAGCCGATAACAATAATCAGGCAGATTATGAAATTGGTTCGGAAGGCGTAGTTCTTATGCATGGAACGTCCTGAAGCGTGAAGGCAGATATGTCTGCAACGAGTGATAAGACGGGATCCGGATGTGCCGAAAATGCATGCGCCCATGCTGGACGGGCAAGGCCTTTGCCCTGTGCGGGGCATGGCCCCTCCCTGCAACACGGAATGCCGTTTTGTATATCGTATTGCAGAAAGGAAGCCAAGGCATCTGCTTGGAAATATGCCGATGGGTACAAGAAAAACCGCCACGGCGCAGCAGCCGTGGCGGCTCGTTTACAGCTTGTTCGCGAGGCCTGCCCCGCAGCCAGCGTTCCCAGAGCCGGGCAGGGTGATACTTAGCCCAGATTCACGTTGGACTTAAGGTAAAATTCGTCATCGCGCGCCCAGTAACGCAGTCCGGGATGGTCGCGGAACTGCTCAAGTGCCATATTTTGCGACATGGCATCGGGGCCCTTGAAGCGTATCTTGACCTGTCGCATGCCATCGTTTGAAGCCGACGACAATACAGAAATAATGCTCATGCCATGCGCCTTCAGCCTGTCGAGCAGTTCGCGCAGGGTGCCGGGCTGATAGGGGACTACAAAGCCCACCTCAACGCCGGGTTGTTCTGCGCCGCTTATGTCGAGCAATGCCTTGAACACATCCCAGCCGGTGATGATGCCCACCAGTTTTTCCTCGTCATTCACCACGGGCAGGCAGGCAACGTGCCTGTCGATCATCCTTTTGGCAGCTTGTTCAATAGTGCTTTTGTACGTGATGGTAACAGGGTCGACCACCATGACATCCCTGACCTTGGTTTCGCTCATGATTTCCAGAAGCTCAATGATTTCGAGCCCAGTGGACTTGTTGGGAGCAAAACTGCGGACATCGGAAGACGAGATGAGCCCAACCACGACATTGTTGGCGTCAACCACAGGGAGTCGGTTTATTTTGTGTTCCTTGAACAGCTTCCGGCACTGGAGCAGGGTTGCGGTCGGCGGAATGGAAATTACCTTGGATTGCATCCAGTCGAGTATCAGCATGGCATCCTCCCTGATGGTAGTGCGAGGGTTGCCCCTCCCGTCTGGTGGGAATGGAATGGGCGGCTTACGCCAGCCCATTCCATGAGGCAAGCGTTGTTATTTGGAACAGCCGCATCCACAGCCCTGCAATTTGTTGCGTATAAACTCGGGCAAAATACCGCGCACAGATTCCATTGTCACCATGCGGCGCATGATGCCCAGTTGATCCTGAAGCGGCAGTTGTTTGGGGCAGACGTTGTCGCAGGCAAGTAACCCCATGCAGCCAAATACGCCGCTGTCATCGCCGATCAGTTCATAATAGTCCGCAGGGGTGCGGTTGTCGCGCGGGTCAATGTAGAAGCGTGCCATACGGTTGATGGCCGTTGCGCCAATAAAGTCCTCGCGCATGCGGGCCGTGCCGCAGGCCGCCACGCAGCAGCCGCACTCAATGCAGCGGTCAAGCTCGAATATCTGGGTGGCCAGCTCGTTGTCCATGCGCTCTTCTTGCGCCTTGGGGTCAAACTCTTTTGTGGTGTGTATCCACGATTCGATCTTGGCTCCCACATTGCGAAACCACGTACCCGTATCCACCGAGAGGTCGCCCAAAAGCTTGAACACCGGCAGGGGATGCAGGGTAATGTGGCTTGGCAGGTCGCTTGTCTGCGTGTGGCAGGCCAGACCGGGCCGTCCGTTGATGACCATGCCGCACGAACCGCAGATTCCGGCGCGGCAGCAAAAGTCAAACTGCAAGGAGGCGTCCTGCGTTTCGCGGATCATGTTCAGCGCAATAAACAGCGTCATGCTGTTGTGTTCTTCAAGCTGGAATGTCTGCATATGGGGATGCGAGAGCGGATCCAGCGGATTGTAACGGAAGATTTCAAACGTCAGATTGCGTCCCATATGGCTCTCCTTACCCCTGTTGTGCGTACGGTACAATTTTTTCCGGGCTGATGTCGGCGGTTATGATCTTGCCGCCGCCGTATCCACGGTCGCCGGGGGGCAGAATATAGAACGGCGTTGCCGGTTCGTACTTGAGGGTGGGCAGGGTGTCGCCTTCCTTCCAGTAGGCCAGGGTACGGTTGAGCCATTCCTTGTCGTTGCGCTCGGGGTAATCCTCGCGGGCGTGCGCGCCACGGCTTTCTGTGCGCATCAGCGCGCCGTAGGCCGTGCACAGGGCCAGCTTGAGCATGCCCGGTACGCGCAGGGCCATGGAAAGCTCGGCATTGGGGCCGGGAATGTTGCCGCTGGCAAGGCGCATGTTCTTTGTGCGCTCCAGCAGTTCCTGCAACTTGGCAACGCCTGCTTCCAGATCCTTGCCGTTACGGAAAATACCCACATGCTCCATCATGATGTCCTGCATGGCGTTGCGCAGGGTGTAACAATCATCGCCGGTACCGCGCAGCAGGGCAGAGATGCGCTCCTTGACCTTGGTGGCGGCGTCCTTCATTGCCTGGGTGGAGAAAACAGTTTCGTAACCTTTGAGGAATTCCACCAGCTTTGCGCCAACAATGCGGCCAGAAACAATGGTCTCCGCCAGTGAGTTGCCGCCCAGACGGTTGAATCCGTGCATGTCCCAGCAGGCTGCTTCGCCAGCGGAGAAAAGTCCTTCAAGGCCGTAGGCGTGCCCGTCCTTGTTGATGCGTACGCCGCCCATGCTGTAGTGGTGGGTGGGCCGCACAGGTATAAGCTGGTGGATGGGGTTTACGCCCAGGAAGTGCGTTGAGATGTCGTACACTTCGCGCAGGTTTGTGGTGATGTGCTTTTCGCCCAGATGGCGAATATCCAGCCACAAGTGCTCGCCATAGGGGCTTTGTACGCCAAGGCCCTTGCGCATGTGCTCGGTCATGCGGCGCGACACCACGTCGCGGGAGGCAAGTTCGGCTTTTTCCGGCTCATAATCGGGCATAAAGCGGTATTCGTTCACGTCCAGCAGGGTGCCGCCGTCGCCACGGCAGCCTTCCGTGACCAGAATATCCGTGGGCACGGTGCCTGTGGGGTGAAACTGCACGGCTTCCATATTGCCCAGCGGCACAACGCCTGTTTCAAGGGCCGTGATCTGGCCGCCGCCGTCACAGATGATGGCATTGGTGGTGGCCCGGTAAATGCGGCCATAACCGCCCGTGGCGATAAGCGTGGCCTTGGCGAAATAGCCCACCAGTTCGCCGGTGCGCAGATCGCGGGCAACGCAGCCCATGCAGCGCTGTCCATCATGAATCAGGGCCTCGGCCTGCATGCGGTCATGCACGTCAACGCCCAGTTGCAGCAGACGGTTATCAAGGGTGAACAGCACGGCGTGGCCTGTGCCGTCAGATGTATAACAGGTGCGCCACTTGGCGGTGCCGCCAAAGGCGCGGGAGTGGATCAGCCCCTCGTTTTCCTTTTTTTCCGTTGCCTGAAAGGGCTTGCCGCCCTTGTAGTAGGTGTGCTCGCCAGGCACAACGCGGCTCCAGGGCACGCCCATCCAGGCCATTTCGCGCATGGCGATGGGGCCTGTCTCTGCAAACAGGCGGGCCACTTCCTGATCGCAGCCCCAGTCGGAACCCTTGACCGTATCGTTGAAGTGCACCTCTGGGCAGTCGCCCTCGCCCATGATGGAGTTGCCCAGCGCCGCCTGCATGCCGCCCATGGCGGCTGACGAGTGCGACCGCTTGGGCGGCACCAGTGAAAGACAGATAACGCTGAAACCCGCCTGAGCCGCTTCCACGGCAACGCGTTCCCCGGCCAGGCCGGCGCCTATGCAAAGAACATCGCTTTCAAAAACTCGCATACGCACCCCCTATCCCAAGAACCACACGCGGGTCAGAGCCGCCGCGCCGAGCAGAAGATAACAGCCCATGACAATCCAGGTCCACTTGCGCCACGCCGGGCGCGTGGCCTTGACGCACACGCCGAACTTGACGGCCAGGCGGTACACGCCAATGCCCGTATGCAGAATGACGCAAGGCAGAAAGAACACGTAGAAGGCCAGCCAGCCGGCGTGCAGGCGTTTGGCGCTGCCCGCCACATTGATGGGCAGGTCGGTCATAACGCTGTACACATGGTAGAAAGCGCCTGCCAGAATAACGATGGCCGTAAAAACCTGCACCAGCCACAGCCACGTATCCACTTCCTTGAGGCCCTTGCTGTGCTGCACAAACACGCCAAGCTCATTGGCACGGAAGGGCATTTTGCGGGCTGCAATGTAAAAATGGAACAGGATCAGCAGCATGATGACGGGTGCCGCCACCTGCGCGAGCATGGTTACTTCAAGCAACCATGCAATGCCGTTGGTCAGTGCGGGGCTAAGGACGACCGTCCCTTCCAGCACGAGATGGACGCACACAAAAAGCGCCAGCACCGCGCCAGAAGCCGCTTGCCAGAAATCAAGGCGGGTTCGGTCATCGACAGGGGATCTGCTCAAGGCCATACCAACTCCTTCATAAAGATATCAGGCATTATAAAACGGCGCGGCAGCCCGCGCCACGTTTCGGCACTCGGCATGCACAGGGGCGGCCGCAGGTCAGGATCGTCTGTACGGGGCCTGCCCTGTCTCGTAGTAATTGTCGCCCGTGCTGTCGATGACCACAATGGCGGGAAAATCCTCCACTTCCATGGCAGCCACGGCTTCCGGCCCAAGGTCTTCGTAAGCCAGCACTGTGTATTTTTTGATGCTGCGGGCGATCAGGGCGCCTGCGCCGCCCACGGCGGCAAGATACGGCACGCCATGCTTTTTCATGGCTTCCACCACTTCGGGCTTGCGGTAGCCCTTGCCAATCATGCCTTTCAGGCCTTGATCAAGCAGACGCGGGGTGTAGGCATCCATACGCCCCGAGGTGGTTGGCCCGGCAGCGCCGATCACTTCGCCGGGTTTGGCCGGGCTTGGCCCCACGTAATAGACCACTGCGCCCTTCAGATCCACGGGCAGGGGTTCGCCCCTGTCCAGAGTCTCTACAAGACGTTTGTGGGCCGCATCGCGCGCGGCAAGAATGGTGCCCGAAATCAGTACCCGGTCGCCCGCGCGCAGTGAACGCGCGGTGGCTTCGTCAAAAGGAGCGCGTATTTTTTTCATCTGGTTTTCCGACATGGGGGCCTCCTACAGCGTAACTTCGGCGTGGCGCGCCGCGTGGCAGTTGATGTTCACTGCCACAGGCAGGGAGGCAATGTGGGTGGGCGCCCATTCCACATGCACTTTCAGCGCCGTAGTCAGCCCGCCAAGGCCCTGAGGGCCAATGCCGGTCTTGTTGATAAGCTCAAGCAGTTCTTCTTCAAAGGCCGCGTAGCGCGGATCATGGTTGCGGCTTTCAAGGTCGCGGGCGGCGGCGCGCTTGGCGCAAATGGCGGCCATTTCCATGGTGCCGCCAAGGCCAACGCCCACCACCATGGGCGGACAGGAGTTAGGCCCTGCTGCCAGCACGGCATCCAGCACCACCTTACGCACGCCTTCAATGCCGTCAGCGGGCACAAGCATTTTGACCACGCTCTTGTTTTCAGAACCTGCCCCCTTGGGGGCCAGGCGCAGGCGCAGAGAGTCTCCCGGCACAAGACGGGTGTGGATGACGGCAGGAGTGTTGTCGCGCGTATTTTTGCGTTCAAACAATGGCTCCGCCACACAGGATTTGCGCAGGTACCCGTCCACATAGCCCCGGCGCACGCCCTCATTGACGGCGTCTTCAAATGCGCCGCCCACAATGCGCACATCCTGTCCCACATCGGCAAAAATGACGGCAAGGCCGGTATCCTGACAAATGGGGATGCCATCGCTGGCCGCGATTGCCGCATTTTCCAGCAGTTGTTCAAGAATGTTTTTGCCCACGGGCGAGGGTTCCGCCTCATGCGCCTTATGCATGCCGTCCACCATATCCTGCGGCAGGCGGCAGCAGGCCCGCACTGCAAGGTCGGCAACGGCGCGCGCTATGTCCTCAACATTGATTTCCTTCATGTCTTCCTCTTTAATAAGTACGACTGCTGCTGGCCTATCAATGGAAAGGCCAGATCAGCGGGATAAGCAGCCAGCACATAATGAGCGAAATTAACTGCAAAGGCCAGCCAGCCTTGACGTAATCCATGAAGCTGTATCTGCCGGGGCCGAGCACGATGGTGTTGGGCGGGGTGGCAATGGGCGTCAGGAAGCAGCACGAGGCCGACATGGCAATGCCCATGGCGATGGGCAGGGGCGAAATGCCGCTGGCCATGGCGATGGGCAGAGCCAGCGGGGCCATCAGGGCCGCCGTGGCGGTATTGGACATGAAGTTGGTGATGGCGGCGGTGAGGGCGCAGCACACAAACATGAGCATCCACGGGTCATTGACCGTGCTCACCACGGCATTCGCCACGATGGCGGCAGCGCCGGATTTGTCCATGGCGGCAGACATGGAAAGCATGCCCGCGAACAGAAAAATTGTTGTCCAGTCAACGCTGCGGAAGGCTTCACGCATGGTCATGCAGCCTGTAATGACCATAAGGCAGGCGCCCAGAACGGCGGCGGTGGTCAGGGGCATGACTTCGCTGGCCATCATGGCGACCACAAAGGCGAAGATCAGCACGGAATGCCACATTTTGTTGTCGCGGCGTACCTTGGCATCAACTTCAATGTCGTCTTCGCCATCGAGTTGCATTCTTTCGGGCAGCAATTTGTGGCCCGCAATGGCATAGTAAAGCAAGCCCACAACCAGCAGAGGCATGCCGATAAGGCCGAATTCAAAAAAGCCAAAGGGGCTTTGCCCTGTCTGGGCCAGCATGGAGTTTATAATGCCGTTGGGCGGCGTGCCCACAAGGGTTACCGTGCCGCCCAGTGACGAGGCAAAGGCAACGGGCATAAGCACCTTGCCGGGGGCAAGCTTGGCCTTCATGCACATGCCAAGCACCATGGGCACGGCCACAACTGTGGTGCCGGTGTTTGAAAGCACGGTTGAGAGCAGGCCGATGGCTGCCATGGTGTAGACGATGAGCTTGACGGGATTGCCCTTGGACAATTTGACAGCAAGACCGCCCACCTTGTCTGCAAAGCCGGTAATAAACGTGGCTTCGCCCACAATGAACATGGCCATGAAGAGCACAACGGTGGGGTCGCCAAAGTAGCCAAAAGCAACCTTGGACGAAACCACATTTGTGAGCGAAAGAGCCACCGGCACAAGCAGGGCCGTGATGGGCAGGGGGACAATTTCCGTAAAAAACATCACTGCTGCAACCAGCAGGATGCCCAGGGTGATGTATGCCTTGGTGGGGTCTTCTGGTAGCTTGATGCCAAGACTGGAAGCTGCAAATGCCTCATGTCCGGCAAAAAGAACAATCGCAAGCAGCATAAACGCCCATAGAGCTGGTCTTTTCATCCGCCAACCTCCTGCATCATGAAATTTACGGCGTCCCTGCGTGTTTTTTTGCGTTCATGGTATACAATTGCAGGGAAAATAAATGGATACCTGAAACAATGCCAGATATGAAAAATCGTGGCAACAATATTATGCTGAATGATTGATCAATCTTTATAATTTATTCAACGTATGCAGTATGAAAGATGGTAAAATTTTTTATATCAAGTAGTATGTAATAAAAATCACAAATACGCATGTTATGCGGTATGAATATTTATCGGTCATAAATATTGTAGTTGTTTGATCTTCATTAAATGTCTCTTTATATAAATTTTGTATCGCAATTTTTAATGAAGGTATGCTTTTTTGTGCAAGACACATATTCAGCGCGAACTAATCTGTATGGAAGCCCAAAGATAAAGCGCGAATGCGCGGACAAAGCTTTACCAGCCTTACTGGGGACATTGAGATTGCAGCCGCCAGTGTACAGCGCGTGTGAAAAATTCTGTCAGAACGCCTAGAAGGCTTATGCGCGGCGATCATCCAGACAAGATATGCTCTTGCATAAAGCAGGAGCATATAAAATGAACAGCCAGACAATAAAAAAGGCTGTCCGAAAATATTTTCGGACAGCCTTGCTCACTGATATTTGCCTGTTACTGTAGTTGTGCGTTTGCCCTGCAAACGGGTAAATATTGCAGGAATATCTGCACGGTATCTCACATAGTGTCTGGTTCTAGCGAATAAAGTTTGTGGGATCCCACGGTTCCGGGGTTGGGGTTGCCACGCCAGCGGCCTTGCCAGCGGCAATGCACTTGAGCAGCCACGCCATGTTGTCGCCAAGGGTGCGCATGATCTGCAAGCCTTCCTTGTCTTGCAATACCTGTTCCGGCGTATTGCCGTGCACGGCGTTCCAGTACTGGGAAGAAACCACGGGCATGCGGGCAATGGTAAAGTACTTGTTCAGCCGGTCAAAGGAGGCGCTGGCCCCGCCACGGCGGCAGCTCACCACGGCGGCAGCGGGCTTGAAGGCATAGTGGAGGGACTTGCCATAGAACATGCGGTCAAGAAAGGAGCACACGCCGCCATTGGGGCCGGCGTAGTAAACAGGAGAACCCACAACAAAGCCGTCTGCCTCGCGCAGCAGGTCAATGGCCTCGTTAACGTGGTCGGCATTGAACACGCAATGTCCTGTATCCTTGCACTTGCCGCAGCCAATACAGCACTGTATGGGCTTTGTGCCCAACTGGAGCATCTGCGTTTCAACGCCGTTTTTTTCAAGCTGCGCCGCAACCGTGGACAGTGCGGTAAAGGTGCAGCCCTTGGGATGCGGGCTGCCGTTGAGCATGAGTACCTTCATGAAAATCTCCTTTCGGGTCCAAATGGCCGCCCTCGCAGTGAGCGGAACGGCGAGGCCAGTGACCCCGTAGATTTTGTTGGTAAAAGCCAGCCAGATGTTGACGCTTGGGCGCGTCAGGCCAGCAGATGTCGGTCTGTGCAGGCTAGGCGAGTACTTGCAAGCCTGAGCGTAATTTCGTCCGTAATTTCTTGGCCTCCAACAGTACGCAATGCCCTTCACGTGTGCAAGCCACGCTGGAGTCTGCCTCCATTGGCCCTGTGTGTACGCCGTCTGCCCGCGCCTCTGCACCAGCCTCAGCTCCTGAAGCAGCCATATCTGCAAGTCAAAATCAGCCTGTCATATCTTTTGCGACCAGCCTCAGGGCATCCGGCGAGAGGTTTTTCAGAAAGGTCAGAAAGTCGGGCACATTGCTTGCGCGGCAGGCCATGTAGCACAGGGTATATTCCCTGTGCGTGAGCAGGGAGTGGAAGATGGGCCAGCGTTTGTCTACGCTGGCAAAGGGCAGGCCCAGCGCGCTCCCCACCGCAGGATGGATGGGCAGCCAGAAATCTTCAAGCGGGTGAACATATGCCCCGCGTGTGGAGGGGGGCAGAACGCCAAGGCCCAACAGGCGCAACAGGCTGTCTGCCATGTGGAACAGCAGTTCACGGCCTGGGTGGTTGACCGTGATGAACATCTGTTGATCACGCCAGCGCTCGCGCAGCAGGGGCGCACAACGTATGGGGGCATCGGCCTCCTTGGCTTCCTCACGCGCAAGCGATTCTTCAGCCTGTGCGTTGAGCGTATCGGCATTGCCCAGCAGCGAGGCTGCGCCGCGCAGATAGAGGGTCAGCGCCTCTTGCGGTGTGACTTTTTGCAGCAGCGTCTCCAGCAGGCTGTCTGCAAAGTTGATGCGGTCATCGCGGGACCAGAAGGGCCAGTAACCCTTGAAAAACAGATTGGGAATCTCAATGGCCTTGCAGTGTTGCGGCAGGCGCGGCAGCATTTGTTCTGTGGAGAGGTCGCCCCATTTTGGCGCAAGGCGCTGGTAGAGAAAAAGCTCGCAGCGTTCAATATCGCTGTCTGCAATACTCTGCCGCGTGTAATTCACATACTGGCGGATATAAAACCGGCTGGCAAAGGCCGGAGTGTTTTCCAGCAGGGGCCGCAGGGCATCGCCCTGGCAGTTGGCGTGCAGAAGACACAGAGCCTTGGTCATGCTGGTTCCGTCTGTCTTGGTGTGAAGGGGGCGTGTTCCTGGGGTGCGCCAACGTCCATCCCCATTCGCGTCCCTGAATCAGTCGTCCACTTCCATGTAGGTGGCGCTTTGCGCGGCTTTTTCAGATACTGTGACGCTGTAAAGCCGCACTTGCCGGGCCTGTGGGTCGTCATGTGCTGCCAGCAGCTCCGCCATGCCCCGCCAGATATGCCGGGCAAGATTTTCTGAAGAAGGATTCATGACGTCAAAGGGCGGCGTTTCGTTGAGCAGGCGGTGGTCGAGCGCGTCAAGCACTGCTTTAAGGCCGCTTTTGAGCGTTTTAAAATCAAGCAGCATTTCAGTGTCCGGGGTTAGGCGCTGCCCCTGCACAGTCAGTTCCACCGCAAAATTGTGGCCGTGCATGCGTTCGCACTTGCCCTCATAATGCCGCAAGGCATGACCAGCAGAGAAATCGTCCCGCACGGTCAGCCGCCAGAAAGCGCCCTTTGTCATGACAGTATCCAGTAGACCACGAAGGCCGAAATAATGACAACAATGATCGCCAGCATGATGCGGGCGTTCTGGTTCCATTCAAAGCCTGGATGTGGATCATCCAGATCAGGGTCGCCAGTGGAGGGCGGCGTGAAGAGGCTTTGCATCCAGGAAAAGAAAGACATGAATTTCCAGTTTGTTACAGGTTATTGATTGTGCTTGCCCTTAAGCATAACAATTGCGCCGGATAAGTCAAAATACACGTCAGAGCCATGGTTTCAGGCAGGCCGCATGCCCCGTGCAGTTGACGAAGCCGCGCAGCCCTGAAACACTTTGGGCATGAAGTGGCGTACAGTACAGATAACCACCGCATCGGGGCAGGCAAGCGCCGTTGCTCCAGAGATCATTGCGGCCAGCCGGGCAACGGATATCCCGGCTTTTTACGCGCCCTGGTTTGTCAACAGGCTGCGCGCCGGATACGCCCGCTGGATCAATCCCTTCAACGGGAGGCCCCAGTTTGTGTCCTTTGCCAACACGCGGGTTGTCGTGTTCTGGAGCAAAAATCCGCTGCCTTTGCTGCCCTTGCTGCCGGAAGTGGAGGCGCGGGGCCTCGCCTGGTATCTGGAATTTACGCTCAACGATTACGAGGCGGAAGGATGGGAACCCAATTTGCCACAGCTTGATCAACGCATCGACACTTTCCGCCGTTTTGCGGATGAGGCAGGACCGGAACGGGTTGTGTGGCGCTTTGACCCCCTGATGCTGGCCGGACATCTGGCGCAAAATCCTGACGGTTGCCAGGTGTTGCTGGACAAAATGGCCCGCATCGGCAGAGCCTTGAAAGGCTGGACCCGCAAGCTGGTGTTCAGTTTTGCCGACATCGCCGACTACCGCAAGGTGCGGGAAAATCTGCGCCGGGCGGGCCTTGCCTGGCGTGATTTTACGCAGGCGGAAATGCAGGCCGTGGCAGCGGGGGTGGCCGCTCTTGCTGCGGAAATGGGCGCGGAACCCTGCACCTGCGGTGAAAAGGGCGACCTCTCGGCATGGGGAATCAGCCATAACCGCTGCACAGACCCGGAACTTATCCTCAGGCTCACCAACAGACACCCGGACATGCTGCGCCTTTTTGGCATTGCGCCGCAGCGACAACTGGGCCTGCCTCTGGAAATGCCCTCAGGCGCAAACCTTGCCAGCACGCCGCATGAGTATCCGCGCGACACAGGCCAGCGTGCCGTGTGCCTGTGCGTACCTTGCAAGGATGTGGGCCAGTACGACACCTGCCCCCACGGCTGCGTGTACTGCTACGCCAATACCTCACCCGCCGTTGCGGCCCGGAATTTCCGGCGGCATGAGCCGGAGGGGGAGAGCATTTTTGCAGAGCCGGAGAGGACAGCCTGACGACCGGCCTGACATTGGGCCTGATTCATCTACCTGATTCCTCTGGCTGATTTTGCGCGGGGCGCAGAGCCTGTGCGGGCTACTGAAAAAATTTGCCGCGTGCGCGGTCAATGCGTTCACGCAACGGTGCATCCACAAAAAACAGCTCGCAAGCAAGAGTCAGTTCCTGCGCCCGATGCATAAAATACGCAGCTGCGGTAATGGAATGCTCACTGACCGCGCCAGCATTTACTTCCAGAAAATTGAAGGACAACTGTACCTTCGCTGCACCGAATCGGCGGCAGATCTGGAAAAACTGCTCCACGTCGGCGATCTTGTTATTTTGTTCAAAAATTATGTATTTGATATCAATTTGTTCTGGTGTGATTGCTGCAATAAAATACTTTTCCATCGAAGCCATCACATCATTCCACCAGTCGCCGCCCTTAACGCGGGCATAGGCTGCGGCATTGCCGGAATCAAGACTGATGTTGATTTTGCCGCCGCCGCTGGAAAGCAATTCGTCAATCCAGGCAGAATGCCGCAGCGCATTGGTATGTACGTACTGAAAGTAGTCATGCTCGCGCAGCCAGCGGCCTGTGGCTTCAAAATCGGGCAACAGGGTGGATTCTCCCCCGCCCCAGCTTATGGCGCAGTTCTTTTCCAGTGCGTCCTGCTCATACAGACTCTGGATGGCAGGAAGAATGGCAATGGGGCGCGGGTGCTGCCCGGGCTTCCACAGGTCGCAGTAGATGCAACGGCAGTTGCAGATGTGCCTGTGATGATTCAGGGAAAGAACGGCAAATTGCAATTTGGGCACACAGACGGAATGCGAAAGAGGAACAAGATCGGGGCAGCCCGCGCATACCTGGGGATTCTGCTTCTGCACTTCCTGCGCAACGCTGCCCATATGGCGGGTATATGCCTCCATATCCACCGCGCCGCCTTCAAAAGAAAAACTCGGCACCACGATGTTGTGCGTATTGCAGCAGGGTTGCAAGGCCCTTTCTTCAAACACAAGTTCCCGAACAAACCTGGAGCAGAATAACATGCGGCCTCCTTCCGGAACCAGATGTCCGGGGTGTCGATCATCCCATGCCGATGGCTATGGAGCGGCATTGTCCGCAGAAGTAAAATGCACCGTAACCAGCAAGACCTCAGCGCGGCCTGTGGTACGCAGGGGCGGCCCCCATGTGCCAGTGCCTGCGCTGACGATAGAGTGGAAGTTGCCTTTTGTCAGCAGGCCCAGCGGGTTTTCGTATCTTAGTTCCGTCACAAAGTTAAAAGGCCAAAGTTGCCCGTTGTGCGTGTGACCTGACAGCATGAGCGCAGTGCCCGCCTGACGGGCTTCGTCAAGGGCGGCGGGCTGGTGATCCATGACCATAAGGGGCAGGCTGCGGTACTGTTCTGGCAGATCGGCCAAAATTTCCTCCATGCTGCCCCTCTGGATGCCGGTAAAACCGGGCTTGCTCAAATCATCCCTGCCAGCAAGCACGAAGCTGTTGTCCACCACAGCCCACTGGTCGCGCAGCACCTGCATACCCACAGCGCGCAGAAAATCCAGACTTTTGTCGATGGAACCAGAGATATACTCGTGGTTGCCCGGCACAGCCCAATGCCCAAGGCGCGGCTGGGCCACAGCAAGCGCTGCGGCGGTGGCTTCGGCATCCAGTTTTATGTGGTCGTCAATGATGTCGCCAACATAGAGGATTGCGTCCGGCTGCTCCGGGGCCAGTAGCTCTACTGCTCGGCTCAGCCGCCCTGCGGTGATGAGGCGGCCCAGATGCATATCGGTAATAACGCCCAGTTTCAGGGGCTTGTCCACATAGGTGATGGGTACTGGGCCTTGTGAGCGGACAGTGATGTCGTAGTGCCGCAACGCGGGAAATGCCGCGTTGAACCAGCTGCCCACGCCCAGCAGCAGGGGCAGGCCCATGACCAGCAGCACAGCGCCCCAGCGTGGGGTGACGGGCGGCAGTGCGCCAAACAAACGTGCGGCAAGGCCCCATATGTCGGCAAGCAGCACAAGCGCAAAGGCGTAGAAAGCCACGCCCATCCAGAATGCCCCTGCCCGAATCAGCCACACGTGGGCAAGGGTATCGCCATGCCCCTTGTAGAGCAGGGGGAAGGCCGCGCCCAGAGCGAGCACAAGGATGCAGAGCGCGATGCGCAGCCAGCCAGTGCCGGAAAGCGCGCGCCACAGCCACCAGGATATCCAGCCGTTAATAATGGCCAGGCCTATGCCTGTTACCAGAAAAAATCGGAACATATGGTTTTATGAAGCCCAGGCGGCAAGAGCTTTATCGAGATCCGGCCCGGGGCGTACTTTCAGAGTGTTGTCGAGGTGCAGAATGCACACGTGCCCATCAAGAAAAACCTGGGCATGCGCTTCTACCGGGCCGGGGAATTTCTCCAGAAGGTTGCGCAGAGCCAGCATGTCTTCGCGCCCAAGGCGGTGTTGCGGTATCTGCACGCATATGGGGGTGTCGCTTTGCCCGCAGGCTTCAGCCAGCGAGCGGGCGGTCTGGCCCAGCAGCTTGATTTCGCGCGGGCCTTCGTCTGCTTCTTCATCCATATCGCTATTGTCGCCGTTGTCGGTCTGGCTGTCGAGCCGCGCCACAAGGCAGATGGGCTGTTCAGAGCGCAAAAGATCGCGGCATTCGGCGTAAGGGCGGGGAAAAAACGTCACTTCAGCGTGGCCGGTGAGGTCTTCGATCCCCACAAAGGCCATGCGTTCGCCCTTGGACTTTGTCAGTACTTCCTTCACGCTGACAACCAGCGCCGCGCAGCGGATTTCCGCACCGGGGAACAGTTCCCGCGCGTCTTCCAGCGTGGTGAGTCCCAGGCGGCGGATCTCGCGCGAGAAGGGTTGCAACGGATGGCTGGTCAAAAAGAAGCCCAGGGCCTCCTTTTCTGCCCGCAGTTTGTCGTCGTCAGCCATTTCGGGCAACGAGGCTTCGGGGCAGTCCAGGCCGATACCGGGTTGGGGCGCGCTTTCCACCACCGGGGCCATGGAGAGCAGCGAAACCTGGTTGGATGTTTTGTCCTTGGCCTTTTTTTGCGCGCGGGCAACCACAATTTCAATGGCCGCCAGCATGGCGGCGCGGGGTACGCCAAAGCAGTCGCAGGCGCCGCCCTTGACGAGCGATTCAAGCACGCGCTTGGTGACTTTGCGCAGGTTTACCCGGCAGCACATGTCGAACAGCGAGGCAAATTCGCCGCCTTCGCCCCTGGCTTCCACAATTTCGCGTATGGCTTCATCGCCCACGTTCTTGATGCCGCCAAGGCCAAAGACCACCTTTCCGCCGTGGGCCGTAAATTCGCGCTGGCTCTGGTTTACCGAGGCCTGCACCACATTGATGTCCATGTCCTTGCAGCACGAGACATACTTGAGCAGCTTGTCCTGATTGCCCATTTCCGAGGTGAGCAGGGCGGCCATGAACTCGACCTTGTAGTGAACCTTGAGAAAGGCCGTGTAGTACGAAATAAGGGCATAGGCGGCGGAGTGCGACTTGTTGAAGCCGTATTCGGCGAACTTTTCCATCAAGTCGAAAATTTCGTTGGCCTTGTCCTTGTCGATGTTGTTCTTTTCCGCGCCGGTGACAAAGTTGACGCGTTCCTTGGCCATGGCCTCGGCTTTCTTTTTGCCCATGGCGCGGCGCAGCAGGTCGGCCCCGCCAAGCGTATAGCTGGCGATGATCTGGGCGATCTGCATGACCTGTTCCTGATAGACGATGACGCCGTAGGTATCGCGCAGGCATTCTGTAAGCGACTGGTGCGGATACACCACGGGCACCTGCCCGTGCTTGCGCTTGATGAATTCGTCCACCATGCCAGAACCGAGCGGGCCGGGCCGGTACAGGGCCAGCATGGCGATGACGTCTTCAAAGCACGAGGGCTTGAGCATGCGCAGATACTGCCGCATGCCCGAACTTTCCACCTGAAACACGCCGTCCGTGTCGCCACGGGCGTAAAGCTCGTAGGTTTCCGTATCCGTAAGCGGCAGGTTGTCGAGATCCGGCGGTTCATGCCCCTGAAGGGTGATGTTGTCCAGGGTGTCCTGAATCAGGGTCATGGTTTTCAGGCCAAGAAAGTCGAACTTCACCAGCCCGGCTTTTTCCGTCATGGGGCCGTCAAACTGGGTCACAAGTTCGCCGCGTTTGCCCTGATACAGGGGGAGGTATTCCTCCATGGGCTTGTCTGAAACCACGAGCCCGGCGGCGTGGGTGGAGGCGTGGCGGGCCAGACCTTCAAGGCGGCGGGCCGTGTCCAGCAGGTGTTTGACCTTGGGGTCGGAGTGGTAAATGTTTTCCAGCTCCGGCTCTGCCTCCAGCGCCTTTTTGATGGTCATCTTGAGGTCGGCGGGCACCAGTTTGGCGATGCGGTCAGTTTCCGCAAAGCTCATGCCCAGGGCGCGGCCCACGTCGCGCACAACGCCCTTGGCCTTCATGGTGCCGAAGGTGGTGATCTGCGCCACCGAGCCTTCGCCGTAGGTTTCCACCATGTGCTTGATGACCTCGACGCGGCGGCGTTCGCAAAAGTCCACGTCGATATCGGGCAGGGAGACGCGTTCGTTGTTCAGAAAGCGTTCAAACAGCAGATTGTAGGGGATGGGATCAAGGTTGGTGATGCGCAGAGCCCACGCCACCAGCGAACCGGCGGCAGAACCGCGCCCCGGCCCCACGGGAACATTGTGGTTTTTTGCCCAGTTGATGAATTCCTGCACGATGAGGAAGTAACCGGGAAAACCCATTTCAAGGATAACGCGCAGTTCGTACTGCAAGCGGTCCCGGTAGAGCTGGACGTCTAGCGTGTCTCTGTCGGGGTGTTTTTCCAGCCGTTTTTCCAGCCCTTCTTCTGCCAGCCGCCGAAATTCGGAATCAAGGCTGGCCCCTTCCGGCAGCTTGTACACAGGGAAGTAGTGGTGGCCGAAGTCCAGCTCCACATTGCACTGCTCGGCAATGCGCATGGTGTTGGCCAGGGCTTCTGGCACGTGGGCAAAGGGCTTTTCCATCTCTTCGATGGATTTGTAGTACAGCTCATGGGTGCCAAAGCGCATGCGCTTGGGGTCGTCCATGGTGGTCTGCGTCTGAATGCAGAGCAGCACTTCGTGGGCTTCGGCATCGTCAGCGGTGAGATAGTGGCAGTCGTTGGTGGCAACCAGCGGCACGCCCGTGGTTTCCGCCAGTTCCAGCAGGGCGTTGTTGGCCTTGGTCTGCTCCGGCAGGCCGTTGGACTGCAACTCAAGATAAAAACGGTCGGGGTAGATATCGGCGTATTCCCGCGTGAGGCTCAGAGCCTTGTCCATGTCGTCCGCAAGAATGGCGCGGGGGATTTCGCCCGCAATGCAGGCCGAAAGGCAGACAAGGCCCTCGGAATACTTGCGCAGCAGGGGTTTATCCACGCGGGGTTTGTAATAAAAACCCTCAAGATAGCCCTGTGTGACCAGCTTGACCAGATTGTGGTACCCCGTGGTGTTCTGGGCCAGCAGAATCAGGTGGTTGCGGCGGCGCGCCAGAGGCGAATCCGTGCTTTTATCCTTGTGGTCGTGGCAGACGTAAACCTCGCACCCAAAGATGGGTTTGACGCCGTAATCCTTGCAACCCTGATAAAAATAGGCCGCGCCAAAGAGGTTGCCGTGGTCGGTGATGGCGCAGGCGGGCATGCCGAAATCCTTGGCGCGGGCGCACAGATCCTTGATGCGGATGGCGCCGTCAAGCAGGCTGTATTCGGTATGGCAATGAAGATGGACAAAATCTGACATGAAAACTCCAGAAGCGGAAAAGGCGGGCGTTACCGGCGCAAATGCCTGACAGGCGAGCGCCTGCACAGGGTGCGGCAGCGCCAGAGCAGCTTATAGCACAGGCAGGGTGGCCCTTCAAGGCGGGGCCATGAGGCCAGAAATGCGGGTTTAGCCGCGAGGGTTCGCGAGGGGCCGCGTGGAAAGGTTCAAGATCTCAGGCGCGTTGCAAATGCAGCAAGGCCGCAGCGCCTGCAAAAATGGGGCGGCGCTCGTGCACCAGAGCATTGCATTGGTGCACAAGCCCCTCAATGCCGCCCCTTTGAATAAAACTTGCTTGAGGCGCCCCGTCTGCCGCCGCTGTTCTGCGTGCTTTTGTCAGCGCCATGAGGCCGCGCGCCGCCAGCGTTGCGGGCAGCTCAAGGTTGCGTTCCGCCAGCTTGAAATCAGCCACCAGAACTACTTCAGCGCTTTCAAGCGCGAGCCGCAGCAGGGCTTCTGCCTGCGCCGCAGGCAGATAAAACAGCGTAAAAGCCAAGCGCGCACAAGCCAGGGGCGCATGGCTGGCGCTTCGCAGTGTCAGCATATCTGGGTTGAGCGGAGCATGCGCGTACGCATCCGGCCACGGCACCCGCCGCGCCAGCGCCTCCTGCGGAAAATATCCAGGGCAGACAGGCAAAGCGTCAAAACTGGCTGTCATGCGCGCTGACGTCACTGCGCGCTCTCCAGAATATGCAGCAGGCAGTCGCGGGCTTCGGCCTGCGGAACGCCGTCCGGCATGCGACGCAGCAGATTTTGCGCATGCCCGTCCGCAATGAATTTACGGCGGCTCGAAGCAAAGTGCAGATCAAAAAACCATGTCCCAAGCAGCAGGCGAAAATCGTTGACGCAGCGCAGATCCACATAGGCCGCCACGCGCTTTTCGCGTACAGCCTTGAGAACCGCCTCACTGGCGATGGTGGGGTCGTCCGGCTGTTGCAGCACCACCGTGGGATTATACGGGGCTGGGCCGCTCAAGTGTTCATCCATGACCCGCAGAATGTCCAGCTTGTCCGCGTCACGCACCACATTTGTGACCAGAGCGATATCCTCCGGCGTCCCCTTGGGCAGGGCAAAACGGTTGTGCATGCCCACAGCAGCCATGACCAGCTTGCGCATTTGCGGTGTCTCGCTGACGAGGCGGTGTTCGGCCTTCAGAACCCGCACGCCCATCTGCCCGTGATTGCACGATTCCCTGTCCCTGAACGTGTGGTAGCGCAGGTACTGCTCAAACCGGCCCACGTCATGGTACAGTGCTGCCAGCAGGCAGGCCCGCGCAGTCTGAGGGGCAAAACCTTCGCCTTCAACGGTGTGTCGGGCATTTTCCAGCACTTCGAGGGAGTGCCGGAGTTTGAGATCCATGGGCGAGGCATCGCCCTGTTCCATGGCTGTTTTGGCGGCGGCATATGCAGTAAACCACGCCAGATGCAAGGATATGTCGGCGGATGCTGTGACAGTGCAGTTCATGGGAAATCAAATACGCTCTGGTTTTACGCAATGCAAATGGGCTGACCCTGCTTGGGCTGTGGGGTTATTCCCCCGGCGGAGCTGGCGAGAGCAGCTTTTCCGGCACCTCGCCGGGGCCGGGAATGACCAGTGTTTCCGGATTCATGCTGTACCATGCAAACCACATGGAATACGCGCCGTAAAACTGCGGCATGGACGCGCCCTTCATGTTGCCGTCAAGCGCCACGCCCGTGGCAGGATCCCACTGGCTGCGCGTGGTCAGATCCATGAGCTTGCCGTTTTGGGATATGAAGAGGAATGGCTCGGCCCATATCTGGCGGTTAAAAAGACGCACCACCTCAAGGCCCCGGTCATAAACTGCCAGAAGGGCATTGGGCCCCACAAAAAAATTCACGGCCCCTTTTTTGCGCACATAGCCTATGTCGATAGCCAGCAGGTATCCCTCATACTCAATGCACAGCATGGGCGTTTTGCGGGCAAAACGTTTGTCCATGCGTTCCACTGGATAAATGAGCCTGTCGTTATCGTAGTAGGTTCCCTTGCGCAGGTAGTTGCCGTAGGGATCGCGCCCGTAGGGCTTGTTGCCGTTAGGTTTGGCAAGCACCAAGGCATGCGGAAAGGTGCGCTTTGCCGCGCCCCAGGTTGTCCAGTATACGGGCACCATGGGGAGCCCTCGGCCCAGCAGGGGGCCGTCAAAGGCCATGCCTGTTTCCTGCAGCCAGAGACTGCCGGAATTGCGGTCAATCAGAACGCTGTTGCCATCGTAGAGGCGGCCTTCCGTGTCAAAAATAAGGTTCAGGCCCCCCATGGAAGAATCGTAGGCCATGAAGCTGCCGGTGGTGGGACAGTAAGTGATGGCGTAGGCCTTGTCGTCCACGATTTCGTTGACAACCTGATGCCAGACCATGATGCGCTGCGGGTATACGCGCGCGCCCCCTTGCAGCATGGCGATGAACACCACCTCGTCATCGCTGAGGCTCAGGTTTGCATCCTGAATACGGTCGTAGCGCGGGCGGTACAGGGAAGGGATGGAGCCGTATTTGACGCCAGTTTCAATCAGTTTGCCGTTGATGGCGGCAAGCTCCTGCAAGCTGCGCGGCCTGGCCTGAGCGTCATCGGCATTCCAGAGCGCCGCGAGAATGAACAGCGCGAGGGCCGCCGTGATCAGGCAAAGCGCCCGCCATTCGGGCTGGCTGGCTGGAATCCGCGCCGGGCAAGGGCCTGGTATTGTCACTGCGTCCCGCCTTTGCTGGCGTGCGCGGGCAGATAGTCGCTGAAAACATAATCTCGCAGGGCCTGGGGCCACGGGCGGGGAGACTTGCCAAGAAAGGCGGCCAGCTTGCTGTTGTCCAGCACGGAAAACACAGGTCGGCGAGCTTTTTGAGGCCATTCCGCCGAATCAATGGGCACAACCCGGCACGGGGCACCTGCCAGAGAAACAGCCTCGCAAGCCAGATCACACCAGCTTGCCTGCCCGCCGTTCACCGCATGCCAGATACCAGTGGCCCTTTTTTCCGCCAGAGCGATGCTCCAGTGCGCCAGATCAAGGGTATAGGTGGGCGAGCCTGTCTGGTCATGCACCACGTTGATGGAGTCGCGGCGCTGGCAGGCTGCGAGGATGGTATCCACAAAATTTTTGCGACCTGGGCCGAAAAGCCATGCCGTGCGTATGACGCACGAGCGGTCAGGCAGTGTTTCCAGAACGGCCTTTTCGCCTTCAAGTTTGGTGCTGGCATATACAGATGCCGGTTGGGGCGTATCTGTTTCTTTCCACGCGGTTTCGCCTGCACCGGAAAAAATGAAGTCCGTGCTGAACTGCACAAGAAATCCGGCCCCTTGCGCCTTGATACAGCGCGCAATGGAGGCGGGCAGGGCGCGGTTGAGCTGGCAGGCTTCGTCCTTGTGGTCTTCGGCATCATCAACAGCTGTCCATGCCACAGTGTTGAACACCACATCCGCCTGCGCCTCTGCAATGGCAGCTTGCAGAAAGGCCATGTCCAGCAGATTGCCGTTTTCACGGCCCAGTGTTGCGACTTCCCACTCGCGTGCTTTAAGCACTCGCGTCAGGGCCTGGCCCAGAAGGCCAGTTGCCCCCCCAAGTACCAGAGCTTTTGCCATGCGACCCCCAAGGTTTGCCCGCCAGCGCTGTGCTGGTGGTATCCAGGCCATTCTCCGGCACATTATCCCCGCATTGATGCCCGGGTCAATACAATACAGACAGGTCAACATCAATTTCATACGAAGCCGCTTGGGCATTGTCTGCCGCAAGCGCCGTTCTTGCTTCAAGGGCGCAAGTGACGTACAAAAAACCCCCATGAGACACGCTATTCTTCTGGTCGCCTTTGGCGCAAGCAGCCCGCAGGGGCAGAACGCCCTCAAAGGATTTGACGCCCTTGTGCGCCAGCGTTATCCCGGTATTCCGGTACGCTGGGCCTACACTTCGCTGCTCTTGCGCGAGCGCATGGCGCAGGCCCGCCAGAAGAGCGATTCCGTGTTCAAGGCGGTCTGCCGTCTTGGGCTTGAGCGGTTCGAGGCCGTGGCGGTGCAGCCCTTGCAGACCATCCCCGGTCAGGAGCATGGTGATGTGCGTGCCATGGTTGAAGAGGCCGCCGAACACGAGCATCTGCTCTGCCGGGTTGGGGCGCCCCTGCTGGCCACAGCGGACGATGTGCGCGCGACGGCGCGGGCGCTGGTGCGGCATCTGCCCGCAGAGCGCAACGTGGATGAAGACGTGGTCTTTATGGGGCACGGCGCGGAACACGAGGCGGTTGCCCGCTATGTGGATCTGGCCAGCGCCGTGCACGAGCTTGACAGCCGCGTGCATGTGGGGGCCATGAACGGCGCTGTGACGCTTGAAAGTATTTTGCCCAATCTCGCTTCACGCCGGGTATGGCTTATGCCGCTTTTGTCGGTGGTGGGCCGCCATGCTCTGGAGGACATGGCGGGCGAGAACGGGCACAGTTGGCGCAGTCGCATTGAGGCCCAAGGGCACCAATGCCTGCCCGTGCTCATGGGGACGGCTGAATACGCCGATGTGGCTGAAATATGGCTGCGGCATCTTGAGGATGCCGTGCAATCCCTTGCCGCTGGCTGGGAGAAGAGGTGACGTATGCGCGGATTTTTGGCGGCTATACTGGTTTCAGGTTTGTTGTTGGGCGGGTGCGGCGCTATGGGCACGGGTGATACCGGCCCCAAAGAAAAGGTGAACCTTGCGGCTGGCGTGCAGAACGCCAAGGCCAATGCTTTTAACCCCTACTTGCGTACTTCCTTGCCCAACCTGCGCACAAACGATGCGGAGAGTCAGGCCATGCTGCAAAAAATGGGCGGGCGCGTTACGTCCATCGAGGGCGAGGCCGCCTATCGGCCCCAGTGGAAAAACGAGATCTATCCCGTATTTTTTGGCGAGCCCAAGGCTCCTCACGAAGTTCTGGTGCTGCTTGATTTTGCCTCGCCGCAGAGCGAGAAGGTCTGGCATGCCGTGGCTGAGGCCAGCCGCTCGGTTTCGCCCCAGCAGTGCAAGGTGGCGGTTTTTGCCAACAGCAAGGAATACTACGGAACCGACCTCATGGGCATGGGCATCTGGATTTCTTACTCCCGCCCCGGTCAGGGCATGGCCTACATGACCTACGCGCTCTCGCGCTGGAACGAGATCAAGGCTGCCCAAAAGAAAAAAGGACACGTTGTGGCCTTTAACAATGAATATGACGCCACGGCGGAATCCTCTGACTTCCCCATCCACTACAGCTACATGAGCAAGCTGCGGCCCCCGGTGAACCCCGCCGAGGAACTGGCCGTGGGCAAATACTGCTATAATGCGGGCAATGTGAACCTGTATCAGGCCCAGCAGATTGCCCAGTATTTTGGCATCAAGGCCCTGCCTGCCGTGATTGTTGACGGCAATGTGCTGTCGTCCGTCTCTGCCAGCAGCATTCTCAAGGCCATGGAATAGCCGCCTGACGCAAAACATTCGGACGGCCTTTGGCCTTTTGAAACTGCACGTATAATGCCGCAAAGCCCGCTCGAAAGAGCGGGCTTTGTTTTTACCTTTCACGGACGGCAAAATCCGTTGCAGGGGCAGAAACCGGAATGGAGTGGAATGAAGGGGCCGCAGACAGTCACATGGCAGGCACTGGGTGCAGCCCTTGTTCTGATTTACCATTTATCGGCAGGGCAGACTATAAGCTGCAAGATTATTGGACCTGCGGCAAGTTTTCTTCTGCGCAGAAGTGTTGGCTAGCGCGCCCGTAGTGCCGGAGTGCGTGGTGGCGCGGCTACAGCAGGTTGTGGTCGAGGCGGTAGATCATTTCAATGGGATTGAGCAGCACAATGCGCCTGCCCGAGCCAACAATAAGCCCTGCATTACGAAACTGCTGTAAGGTGGCGCTGACTGTGGGCTGGGTGGAGCCGACCATGGAGGCCAACTGTTCCTGGGGAATGCTCAGCGGGATTTCGCAGGGCTTGTTCCAGCCCTCAGTTGTGCGCAGGGTTTCGTAGGCCAGAGAAATGAGCAGGCTTGCCAGCCGGTTGGCAACGTCGCTGTTCTGGCGGCGCACCAGGTCGCCCATCTGGCGCAGTCTGCGCCCAAGCAGGGTAATGACGCTGCGCGCCAGCGGATAATGCTCTTGAAGCATGCTTTCAAAATCCTGCCGGTTGATGGCGTACAGCACGGATGCGCTGGCCGTCTGCGCGCTTGCCTTGCGCGGGGAATTGTTCAGCACTTCTGAAATGCCGAATATTTCGCCCTTCATGCGCAGCGAGAAGGTCATTTCCTTGCCTGCGCGGTCCATACAGAAGATGCGTATCAGGCCGGATTCTATATAAAAGCAGGAGTCTCCCGCGTCACCTTCAAGAAAGACCATCTCATTCTTGGACAGTTCAAGGCGCTGGGCGTTTTTTAAAAAGGCGCTCTTGGCCTCGTCAATGCCCTTGAAAAAGTCTTCCTTTTCCAGATGCCAGAATGTGTCCATGAATGCCCTTCCCTGTGTGATGCGCCAGCGTCCCGCCGTGCAAAGACGGCGGGACGCTGGCGACTATTTTCAATACTACTCTGCGCTATCAGGCCTTGTCCAGCCTGTTCACATAGCGGTAGGTCTGTTCCTGCCCGTTGATGTCGCGGCACTTCCAGATAATGAAGTTGGAGCCCATGATGGGGCGCAACGTGGCCTTGAAGTAGCCCAACTGGTAGGGCATCTTGATTTCAAGCGCGCCTGCAGGGCAGGCCTTGATGCAGGACATGCAGTCCCAGCAGTCGCGGGCGGCCCGCAAGTAGGCCTTGCCCGTGGCGGGGTTCAGAGCCATGAGATCGCCGGGGCAGATTTCTTCGCAATGGGTTTCTTCGCGCCCGTTACAGCCGTTGCATTTGTGCGTGTCGATTTTTGGCGGCATTGTCTTTCTCCTGACTTAGGGCTTGTACCTGTCGCCGGGCAGCAACTGCTCGTAGGGACGGGTAAAGGTTGTCATTTCTCCTGTGGCGGGATCGCGGCGCGACTCCACAAAGCAGTCAAAGTTTTCATCGTCGCGCTGGGGGTAGTCCGAGCGGGTCTGCCAGCCAGCCCAGCGGGTTTCCTTGCGGGCCTTGAGGTGGTGCACCACGGCTTCGGCCACGTCCACGCGATCCATGGTTTCGTTGGCCTGCATGAGGTCGTGCAGATCCTTGGCGCGCAGATGCTTGAACTGGCTTTGCAGAATCTTGATGTGCCGCAGGGCGTAATCAAGCTGCTGCTCGTTGACGCGATAAAACTGGCTGGAACCGCCAGCGTATTCATCCATAAGCCTTTGCAGACGTTCCTTCATTTCCAGCGGGCTTACGCCTTCTTCTTCGCGCGTGAGCAGGGGAGCGTACACGCGTTCCTTTTCCTGCGCGATCTGGGCGGCATCAAGCTCCGGCGCATCGGCAACGGCCATATATGCAAGAGCGCCGCGCGCGGCCAGTTTGCCCTCGGCGCAGCAGCCGCCCACAAACTTGTTGGGGTTGCCGCCTGCGGTTTCGCCCGCTGCAAACAGGCCGGGCAGGGTTGTCATGCGTTCCATGTCCACCCAATAGCCGCCGCCTGTGTGCCCGCCCATGATGTAGGGATCGGAACCGAAGATTTCGATGGGTTCCTTGGACGGATCCTGCCCACGGCTGGCGAGGAAGAGCACGAAGGAAGGACGCTCGTTGAGGTAGTCTTCCATCATGGCCTTGGTTTTTTCCGGGGTCATGTTGGTGGTGTCGCAGAAGCAGGGGCCGCGACCAGCCAGCCATTCCTCCATGGGAGCGTTGGCGCGGATGTAGCGCGGGGCCGCATCGCCGCCAAGGCTTGCGTAGCGGCTCATGACGCGCTCGCCCAAGGAGTTGATGATGGGCGCGCCGTAACCCACGGAGATGGTATCCACCGGGCCGCAAAAATCTTTGGTGCGCGTGGCGACCCAGCGCTGCTCAAGACTGCTGAGTTCCGCGCCCTGGCGCAGGCCCATGGCGTAGCCGGAACCAACGCAGTAGGGGCACATCCAGATTTGCGAACCGCTGTCGGTGGAATCGGCGGTGTAGGACTTGTAAAGCGTGCCCGCGCCGCCGGTGCTCACCACAGTGGCCCGTGCGCGGAACACGTAGAACTTGCCGTCGCGCACGCCAAAGCCCGTGGCCCCTGTGCAGCGGCCATTGTGCACCAGCAGGCCCGTTGCCGCCACGCGGTTGTAGACATCCGCGCCGGTTTCAAGGGCTTTTTCTGCCATGATGGGCTTGAGCTGCTCGCCGTGGATGGAAATATCCCACTTGCCACGGTAGCGGATGTTGCCCTGCTCATCGCGGAGAATGGGCAAGCCCCAGCGCTCCAGGTCTTCAACGCATTCGTTGAGTTCCTGAGCGTTGGAGAGGGCCAGGTCTTCGCGCAGGGGGCCGCCGCCAACCTGCGAGCGGCTCCAGCGCACGAGGTCTTCGGGCGTCTTGTTGGGCGGAATATAGGTGTTGATGGCGTCCATGCCGGCAGAACACGCGCCGGAACGCATGATGTCGGCCTTTTCCACAATAACGATCTTGGCTGCGGGGTTGAGACGCGCGGTTTCCGTTGCCACAAAGCAACCGGCATTGCCGCCGCCGATGATCAACAGGTCGGCGGTTACCTCGACGGTTTCAATATCGTTCAGGCTGGTTGGCCGAAAATCGACCGCATGTGTTGTTTTTATGCGTGCCATAATGTCCTCTCGGGCAAAGGGTTGGGGCGATTAAAAAGGCCAGGCTGCGGCGGGGTTCCACACGGGCATGCCGAGCAGCGCGTACCAGGGGGCCATGACGCAGACGCCGTAGGCGATAGCGATAAGCACGGCCACAGAACCCACCTTGGCGTAGTCAGCTGTGGAGAAGGTTTCTGTGCTGTGCGCAATGACTGCGGCGGTAATCTGCGTGGGCAGCAGGTAGGCGAAGGTGTCGGTATCGCAAACCAGCAGGGTAAAGGCCACAGGGTGCAGCCCAAGCTTGGGCGCCATGGCAAATACCACCGGGGCAAGCATGGCCACGGCAGCCACGTTGGAGAGCATGCCAAGGCGGATAATGTGCGTGCCCACCATCATGGTCAGCACGGTCTGCCACCAGTTCATACCCACAACCATGCTGTGGATGTGGTCGGCAAGCCACTGTGCCACGCCAGCCTGGGTCATGGCGGTGGTCATGGTCATTGCGCCGCCCAGCAGCAAGAATGTGCCCCAGATGGTCTTTTGCTGCACGGCCTTCCATGAGCAGGGCATCATGCCGGGGGCAAACAGCACCATCATACCAACAAGACCGATAACGCCCAAAGGCTGGCGGTGCAGTTCATAAATAAAGCTGCCCTTGCCCGTCACAAACATGAATCCGACCAGCAGAAAAATGCCCAGCAGGGTTTTTTCCGCCATGCTCATGGGGCCAAGTTCCTTGTAGCTTTTTTCAATGGTGGCGGAGCCGCCCGCAATGGAAACGCAGTTGGTCTTGAAGTAGTAGCGCGTCCACCAGTTGGTCAGCACAAACATCCCCAGATACGGGAACTGCAGGAGCATCCAGTTGAGAAAGTTGATGTTGGTGAAGCCGTTTTTTTCAAAAATACCCACCAGAATCATGTTGGGCAGGTGGGCGGTCATGATGAACATGCCGCAGATCATGGAGCCGTAAACCAGAGACTGGATGACAAGGGCCTTTTTTGCGGCGCGTTCTTCGGGCGTATCACCCAGCAGATTGCAGATGCCCTGCACCACGGGCAGCAGGGTGGCGGCGCGGGCGTTTGCCGCAGGCACCAGAAAGCCCAGAACAATATTTACAAAAAACATGCCCCAGATAACCCGGCATACGGACGAAGCCTTGAAGCGGGCCAGAATGCCCAGAGCGATGCGGCGGTCAAGGCCAATGAGCTGCATGACCGCTGCCACCATAAAGGCAAACAGGCACAGCCAGATAACGTGGTCGGTGAATCCGGCAAAGATGGTAGCCATGGGCGGCTTGCCGTTGTTCCAGGGCAGAGCCTGGGTGATCAGCAGCATGGTGGGAATGGAAATACCAGTCACGCCTGCGGGCATGGCCTCGCTGACCCACATGATGCTGGCCCATACCACAATGCCGAGAACGGCCATGCCGTTGTGCGTCAGCCCGTCAAAAGCGGGAATCACAGTCCACAGCAGAAAAAACGCAACCCATGCCAGGGCAAAACCCGTGAAAGCGCGCAGGGGATTTTTGCCCCTATTACGAATATTTTCACAAAGATAGCCCAAAAAAGACCGCCCTGCGGCGGAAGAAACCTGAGTCATATACCTACCCCACGATAAAAGAGTGTCAGTACGCGCGTGGGCACTGACACTAGGTTAGTTTGCTCTTCCATTCCATGTGCTGGATGATAATTCGGAGAAAAATATTTTGGCCTGGCTGTAGGCTTTGCGGCAATTTTTAAGGCTGAGCATACCTCTGTGAATGATGGCAACTTACTGAATTACTATGTAAATACGGCAAAAAAATGGAGCAGCCCGCACCACGTGCTCCGGCTGCTCCATGCCGATTTTTTTTGCCCTGCGGCCAAAATTTTTTTCAGATGAAAAATGCCCGCAGCGAATAATTACAGTTTGAAAAACTCCAGAGCCGGAGCCTTGGCGATCATGCCCGCATCTGCCAGCATTTGATAAAAAAGGCTCAAGCCGCGCTGTTCTTCTTCGCCCAGTGTGTAAACAAGACCCTTGCTGTAGTAGAAGGCCAGCTCCTCGCGCGAGAGGGGGCAGCCATGGGCCGTGAGGTCGAGGATGACGTCCATGTGCTCAAGGCCCCAGTCGCGGCCCTGCCGCAGCAGCGCGCCGGGGTCGCTGGTAAAGAGTTTTGCCTCGGCGGCGGCGCGGCTGACCACCCACAGGCCAAAAATAAAGGGCAGGCCCGTCCAGTCGCGCCACGCCTCAGCCAGATCAAGACGGTGCGGATACTCGGGATGGTTGCGCAGGCGCAGGGCTTCATCGCCAATGGCCAGAAAGGCCACGGGCGGGTTTTTGCCGCGCAGGGCCGGGGTCACCTGCCCGGTGGTGAATGTGACGTTGAGCTTGAACCTGTCGCGCATGATGAGGCGCAGCAGGGCCACCGAGGTATGTGTTTCGCCGCTGATGAGGATTTCCTGCCCCTCAAGCTGATCAAAGGGCACGCGTGAGAGCAGCAGTACGCTCATGACCGGGCCGTGGGAGCCTATGGAGAGGTCTTCCACAAGCTGGTAGCGCTCCGGGCGGCTGGCGTATTCAAAACACGAGCAGGACGAAACGTGCAGTTCGCCGCGCGCCATCATGGTGTTGAGCAGGGCTGGCGGGCCGGAAACAAGCTCGTAATCGTGGGGTAGAATACCGGCTTCAAGCGGGTGATAGATGGGCAGTACATTGAGATAGCCAATGCGGCCCATGCGCAGTACAGGGGGAGTTTTCTTTTGCTCGGTCATGGGGCGGAGTACCTTTTGCCAGGGGCAAAGCCGATGGGCGAAATTTGAATGTGCGGCCAAAACGCGTTTCCGGGGGCGAACCCCCGGAAACGTGGAATCAATTGTGCAAGGAGCTTTACGCTTCAGGCTGGGGAACCACGGGCGTGTAATCCATGGTGCGCTGCACAGGGGTAAAGCCCGCCGTGCGGATGACCTTGTGGATGTCGCTGCGGTTCATGTGGAAGGAAACCCCGGCTGCGGCCACCACGTTTTCTTCAATCATCAGCGAGCCGAAGTCGTTGGCGCCGTAGAACAGGGCCAGTTGGGCCACCTGCGGTCCCATGGTCACCCAAGAGGCCTGGATGTTGGCGATATTGTCCAGCACCAGACGCGAGACTGCCAGTAGGCGCAGGTAAGCGGGCGCGGGCAGCGGGTCGACGTCGATGCGCGTGTGCGCTGGCTGGAATGTCCAGGGAATAAAGGCCGTGAAGCCATGGGTGCGGTCCTGCACCTCGCGCACGGCAAAGAGGTGATCCAGCCTGTGAGCGGGTTCTTCCTCATGGCCGAACATCATGGTTGCGGTGGTGCGCAGGCCCAGCTTGTGGGCTTCTTCCATAACGCCGAGCCACTGCTCGGCAGTGCATTTGTTGGGCGAAACCTGGGCGCGTACGCCCGTGTGCAGAATCTCCGCCCCACCGCCGGGTAGAGATTGCAGGCCAGCTTCTTTCAGACGGCGCAGCACTTCCGTTACGGAAAGGCCGAATTTCTCGGCCCAGAAGAAAATCTCCGGCGGTGAAAAGGCGTGGATGTGCAGTTGCGGCCATGTGGCCCGCATCCAGCGCAGCAGGTCTTCGTACCACTCCAGCGGCAGGTCGGGGTGGTGTCCGCCCTGGAGCAGCACCTGGGTACCGCCGAGGGCAAGGGTTTCCTCGATTTTCTGCGCCATTTCCTCTCGGCTGATAATGTAGCCGCCGTCCTGATCTGGCGCGCGGAAAAAGGCGCAGAAGCGGCAGGCGCACACGCACACGTTGGAATAGTTGATGTTGCGGTCGCCCACGTAGGTGACAATGGGTTCCGGGTGCAGGCGCAGACGCCTGGCGTGGGCCAGTTGAGCAAGCGTGTGCAGGCTGGCCTTGTAGTACAGGGCTTCGGCGGCAGCGCGGTCAAGGCGCTGACCACTGGCGGCAAGGGCTGCGGCCTGGCGCACGTCTTCAAATTCTGCGCCCGCTTCGTCAAAGGGGCTGTGCGCGGGGAAAAACGTACTCACTGGCGCGCCTCCGTGGATTCGTCGTTCAGTGTATTGAAGGTGGCGTTGCGCCGCACCGGGGTAAAGCCCGACTCGCGGATAAGGTGCTCAAGTTCCTCAATGGTCATACCCTGAGCGGACTGCGCGCCCGCCATGTGACCGATGCGCTCTTCAATGATGGTGCCGTCCAGATCGTCCGCGCCGTACCACAGGGCCACGGGGGCCAGCTTGGGGGCCATCATGATCCAGTAGGCCTTAAGGTGGGGGATATTGTCGAGCATGAGGCGCGAAACAGCCACCGTGCGCAGCTGATCCAGCCCGCGCTGGGGGCCCACCTTGTCTTCCGGCAGCTTGAGTCGGCTATGATCCGTAAGGAAGGGCAGGGGGATAAAACAGGTAAAGCCGCCGCTTTTGTCCTGCTGCTCGCGCAGTCGGCAGAGGTGGTCGATACGATGTTCGTATGATTCGATATGCCCGAACAGCATTGTGCAGTTGGTGGCAATGCCGAGGCTGTGAGCCTCGCCCTGGATGCGCAGCCATGCCTTGGCATCAGCCTTGTGCGGGCAGATCTGCGGGCGCAGTTCTTCATCAAAAATTTCCGCGCCGCCGCCGGGCATCATCACAAGGCCCGCGTTCTGCAAGCGCTTGAGCACCTCAAGGGTGCTGATGCCTTCAAGGCGCGCAAAATGTTCAATCTCTACGGCCGTAAAGGCCTTGACCGGCAGGTTGGGGTTGAAGGCCCGCACCGCGCGGATCATGTCTTCAAACCAGGCAAGGGGGCGCGTGGGGTGGCAGCCGCCCACAATGTGCAGCTCGTCCAGATGCAGGGGGGTCGCGTCTGCGGCGCGCAGGCGGGCCAGCACGTCATCAAGGCTCATGGCAAACGCGCCCGGCTCGTCCTCCCTGTCGCGGCGGAAGGCGCAAAAGGTGCAGCCGTTGACGCACACATTGGTATAGTTGATCTGCCGATTGACCACATAAAAGGCCTTGTGGCCGTGCAAGCGGCAGCGCACGTGCAGCGCAAGAGCGCCTACGGCTGTAATATCGGGGCAGTTGAACAGTGTCAGCCCGTCTTCGGGCGAAAGCCGCTCCCCGGAGAGCACCTTTTCGCGGATAGACGAAAGGCCCAGTGCGGCGTAGTATGTTGCGTCTAGCATATCTGAATCCTGTGCATGGATTGGGGGCAAAATGCCGCTCGCAGATTAAGCCCCGCCGCCGCACACTGTCAACGTGAGGAAAAAATGTCTGCCTTGCCGCCGCCAAATCTGTCATTCGGTCTTTCGCCCTGCCCCAACGATACCTATATTTTTCATGCCATGCTGCACGGGCTGGTGCCTGTTCCCGCGCCTCTCACCCCGCATATGGCCGATGTGGAAGAACTGAACAACCTTGCCCGGCAAAAGGCGCTGGACGTCACCAAAATGTCGCTTGGCGCAACCACCGAGATCATGCAGGATTATGCCCTGATGTCTTCTGGCGCGGCGCTTGGCTGGGGCTGCGGCCCCCTTGTGGTGGCGCGCAAAAACCTCAAGCCCGAAGATTGGCGCAATGCCACGGTGGCGGTGCCCGGCCTGCTGACCACAGGCAACCTGCTGCTGACCCTGCACGGCGGTTTTCAGGGGCCGCGCAAGGAAATGTTGTTCAGCGACGTTATGTCTGCCGTGAGCAATGGCGAGGCTGATCTTGGTCTGATCATCCACGAGGGACGCTTTACCTACGCACGTCAAGGGCTTGTAAAACTGCTTGATCTGGGGCAGTGGTGGGAGGCGGAGTTTTCTCTGCCGCTGCCGCTGGGGGCCATTGCCGTGCGGCGCGACCTGCCCATACCCCTTGCCCGGCGCGTGCAGAATACCATTACTGCCAGCCTGGCTTACGCCAACGCGCACCCCGATGATTCGCGTGAATTTATCCGTTCGCATGCGCAGGAAATGGAAGAAAGCGTCACCAGCGCCCACATCAAGACCTTTGTGACGGATTTCAGCCTTGATCTCGGCCCGGCAGGGCGTGCGGCCATTGAAACACTGGTGGGCCGGGCTGCGGATATCATGGGCAAGGCCCTGCCTTCTGAAGGGCTGTTTTTGCGCTAGGGGCTGTTTCTAAATAATTCTTTTGGCCAACTGGCTGCGTCAAAAGGCCATTTTTTACTCCAGTCATGTACCGTAAGCGCTGCTGTCTTCGCGGCAGCCGTTGCCGAAGGGCCTACGGATGGCGACAGCGATTGCAACGATGAAACCGTGTCGTTACGCGTGCTGTCTTCAAGCGTAGTTTCCTGCGTCACAACGCTTGAAGCATCCGTAGCTTCCTTTGTCGCAGCGGCTAAAGCGAGTACACTCCTTTCGTAAAAAAAACCTTTTTCCTTGCCCTTGGCACAAAATCATTTATTTAGAGACAACCCCTGAAGCAGGTTACGAATGAAATGAGTTAACTGCTATAGCCAGGCAGGGCAAACCCGGCCCGTAACTCTTTTGCCTCCCCAGGTTTCGCGCGTTGCGGCGCGGACGGAACACGTTTTACCCCGGACTCTTCCGGCTTGTTCTGGCGCTGGCTTTATGCCCGCCACGGATCACCTGCGAGAACCCTATGTTTGAAAAAATATTCTCCCTTTCAGAGGCCCGCCGTTTTTATGCGGTGGGGCTGCCCATCTTCATTGCCCAGCTTTCGCAAACGGGCATGACCTTTGCCGATACTGCCATGAGCGGGCTTTACAGCGCTCAGGCTCTGGCCGCTGTGGCCGTTGCGGGTTCCATATGGGCCCCTGTGGCCCTGCTTGGCATTGGCTGCCTGCTGGCGCTCTCTCCCTTGAGCGCGCAACTGGTGGGTTCCGGGCGGCCTGACCGTGCGGCGCATCTGCTGCGGCAGGGGCTGTGGCTTACTCTTGGCCTGAGCGTTGTGCTGGTGAGCTTTTATTACGCAGTCTCGTTCCATCTGGACCTTTTTGGCCTTGAACCCGCGCTTGCAGACATGGCAGGGGCGTACCTGCGCGCCATCATGTGGGGTTTGCCGGGTTTCCTGCTTTTTGTGAACCTGCGCAGCTTTCTTGAGGGTTTTTCCCGCACTCGTCCCGCCATGGTCATAGGCCTGCTCGGGCTGGCGCTTAATGTTCCCTGCAACTACGTATTCATTTACGGCAAGTTCGGCTTACCGGAGCTTGGCGGGGTGGGCTGCGGCGTGGCCTCTGCCATCAGCTTCTGGTTTATGGGCCTGTGCATGCTGTATTATCTGCGCCGCGACCCGCAGTATAAATGCCTGGGGCCGTTGTTTGCGCCCTTGGTCCGTGGCGGCAGCGCAGAAGAGCCGCGCTTTGACGGGGCGCTGGTTTTGCGTGTGTTCCGCATTGGCTTTCCCGGCGCGCTGGCCCTGTTTTTCGAAGTTTCGCTCTTTGCCCTCAGCGCCATTTTGCTGGCCCCACTGGGGACGGTCATGGTGGCTGGTCATCAGATTGCCCTTAATTTTGGGGCGCTGGTGTTCATGGTCCCGCTTTCCATCAGCATGACGGCCACAATCCGCGTTGGCCGTTACCTTGGGGCGCAGCAGGCCGAGCGCGCCAAAATCGTGGC
Source organism: Desulfovibrio sp. UIB00 (assembly GCF_022508225.1). Lineage (NCBI taxonomy): Bacteria > Pseudomonadati > Thermodesulfobacteriota > Desulfovibrionia > Desulfovibrionales > Desulfovibrionaceae > Desulfovibrio > Desulfovibrio sp. UIB00. The sequence continues at coordinate 235,588 of NZ_JAETXJ010000005.1, forward strand.
CCGCACGGCCCTGACCCTGAGCGTTGTTTTTGCGCTGCTCATTGCTACGCTTACAGTGTTGTTCCGCCATAGTATTGTGGCCATTTATACCGAGGATGCGGCGGTGGCCGCCCTGGCCATGCAACTCCTGCTTTATCAGGCCGCCTACCAGATCGTGGACGGCTTGCAGGTGACGGGCATCGGCATTCTGCGCGGGCACAATGATACGCGGATTATTTCTGCCATCTGCTTTGGGGCCTACTGGATTATCGGGCTGCCTCTGGGGTTTGCCCTGGCACGTACAAACCTTCTGGTGCCCTCAATGGGAGCGGCGGGCTTTTGGATTGCCTACATTGTGGCCCTGGGATTCGGGGCGGCATGTTACCTCTGGCGGGTGCGGCATCTGCATTCGCTTACCACGGAAGACATGCTCCAGCGCGTGAAGCGTTAGGACGATGTCATAAAGTTATATATACCCTGTCCCTGTCAGAACGTTTTTTCTGCGGGCGGACTGGTGCGAGCGTAAAAAGAGGCGCAGACGGGCTTTGCCCGCCTGCGCCTCTTTCAATCACTGATTGCGTTGGCAGAGAAAATGAAAAGGACGTTTGCGCTATTTGCGGAAGGCCTGCTTCCAGGTAAATCTTACTATGGACATCATGTCCGTGAGGCTGCTTTTGCCGCCAAGCAGGCTTCCGGAGCTTTTGCCGCGCGCGAGGGGATCAAGCAGCGGCGGGATGGGGGTATTGCCAGAAATGGCAGGCTGCGCATCCTGCGCGGTGCGGGTGTTCTGCGTTGATTGGGCTGCGCCCTCATGCTCGCCCCACAAGGGGATAACTGGCGAGGAGGCACCCTGCCCGGCGCGCAGATTGCCTGCTCTGGCGGCGGAACCCTGCTGGGAGGGCATGTCCGGTTCGTCCTCGTCGGCAAGGGCAATGCCAACTTGCCCGCGTTGCCGCGCGCCAGCCAGAGGGACTGTGCCTGCGGGCTGAGCCTGATTTGTTTGCGTTTGATTTGCCTGCACATGGCCCATTTGCGCCTGACCCACCTGCATCAGAGGGTCATTTGCCCATTCTGCGGCTGCGCCTTCTGCGTCCCCGCGCTCCCTGGCGGCCTGACGGCCTGCCCGCCACTGGCGCTCGACCGCGTCCTCAATCTTTTTTGCCTCGGCCTCGCGGGTCAGGGTTTCAAGGGTGGTGCGGATTTCTGCGCTCAAGGCTTCGGCGTCAGCGCCCAGAGCCTGTTCAAGGCAGGTTTCCATGTTTTTCAGCATGTCGTCCGGGGTATCTGTTGCAAGGCATATCTGAGCCATGCGCTCACTGATCTGCTCTCTGGGGGTAATTTCATACCCCTGAGCCAAAATTCCTGCTGCAAAATCAAAGTTGCCCTGGCGTATCTGCTGCAAGGCCTCGGACAAAAACGGGCTTCGCGCTGCGGGGTCTTCCTGAAGCATGCGGGCATAAACAGCGCGGGCGCGGTTCCACTGTCGCGCGCGCACGAAAGTGGCTGCCGCCAACGAAAGATAGTGGCGGTAGCGGGCCATGTCGCCCTTGCCCTTCCACGCTGCGGCCATGCCCAGCTCCGCCTTGCCCTGAATAAGCGCGCCGCGCATGGCCCGCTGGAAGGCATTGATGGCGCTGTTCCATTTGCGCTGTTCAAGGCACTGCATGCCCACGCGAAAATAGTCTTCGGGCTGGCGAATGGGCTTGAGCAGGATGCCGTAGGTGGCCACGGCTTCGTCAAAGGCCCTGGTGTCGGCAAGGTGGGCGGCTTTTTCCAGGTCATCAAGCGAAGAACGCGAGTTGGCCAGAAAATCAAGATGGGCCTTGAGCTGGCTAAAGGAGTAGGGCCTTGATATGAGGGCGCTTGCGCCGCAGCCGAGAGTGCGGAGCTGCTCCACCTCGCTGTCGTGAGGCAGAATCAGCAGTACGGGCATGTCGAGCAGCAGGGGGTGCAGACGCAGGATGGCGCAGAACTGTTCGCCGTCCATATCAGAAAGGCGCTGCGAGCAGATGACCACATCGGGCTTGAAAGAAGGGGGAAATTCGTCAAGGCCAGCCAGCATGCGGGCTGCCGCCACGCCGGAGGTCAGACCTTCAATGCGGTCAACCCCGACTTCGCGCAGTGCGCGTCTGTCCAGAGCGGCCATTGATTCGCTTTCGCTGAGAAGAAGAACATGGATCTGCCGTGGGCGGGTCATGCTTGTCCTTGTCGGAATAACCAGTTGAAAAGCTGCCGGCAGGAAGGGCAGGCAGTGGCTTCCGTAAATGCACTATACCCGCTGGAGCGGGCTTGCGCAAGAAAACTGGGGCTTGAAATTTGATGAATGCCTGTCGCGAATGAGCGTAAGCGCTTGTGCCTCCATAAAAAACACCTTGTCGCTGGTTGTGGCGGCAAGGTGTTTATGTGTCGTATCTGTCAGAACCAGCCTAATTGGCAAAGGGTATTATGCGCGCACGCTGCTGCACATCCTCGCTGGCGCAATATTCCGGCGGGCAGGAATGAACGGCGTGGCAGTATGGGCAGTGCAGCGTACCATCTGCCCGTTCAAGGCGGATGAGACCGCCCTCGTTTTCGTAGCAGCGCGGGCAGAACGGCCCAAGATTTATATCCTTGGCCTTGAGCCAGTAGAGGCCGTTGCGGCGGAACAGGTTGCTGGCAAGCTCAACAACTTCTTCAAGGGTTTTCAGGCGGGTTTGCAACAGGTTGAGCTCATCGTGCAGGGCTATGCTGCGCGATTGCACTTCCATGAGCAGGCGGCGGGCCTGTTCGACATGCCCGGAGGCAAAAAGGTCGTTGATTTCTTTGAATAGTCGATAGTGCAGCATGGTTCGCTTCCCCATTGCTGCTAATAATCGGAGCAAGACGGTATATCTTTAGGGATCTGAAATCGGCTATTGGCGCGGGCTGAAAATTTTTATCCATGATTTTGGGCGGTTGGTGCAGCATTTTTTATTTAGAATATTTTTAGAGTTCAGGAAAACCCCTGAATCCTCCAGGGGCAGGCTTGGCCGCGCCCGTCCCGTCATGGCCGCAAGGACTGCCGTATTGCCTCTGAAAAGCGCTGTCTGCGCGAAAAATGGGGAAAAACAGAAGATGCCCAAACCCACGCGCACATCCAAGCAATGCGGGTGTGGTAAAGATAAAGAGAATTGTTGCGGCTGGTTACATCTTGCGGCGTGAAATCGGATCAAGCGAACGCAGCATCTCGCGGTATCGGGTTTCTTCATCCGCAGAGAGGGAGGGGGGCAGCTCGCCGTGGCGCAGCAGGGCGCCGCCCAGCATATCCGCCTCTTTTTGGGCACCGACGCGGCGCACCATGTCGGTGGCGGCATCAGGAATCGGCGTGGTAACTTCCACGGCAGTGCTTTGTTCTGCCCTTTGCTGCTCCTCGGCAGAAAGGCGCAGTACTTCCTCTTCCACCAGAATGGGCGCCCCTGCGCGCATGGCCAGGGCAATGGCGTCCGAGGGGCGGCAGTCCACCCGCGTTCTGCCTTCCGGGCCGGAAAGCACAAGCACTGCGTAGAAGGTGCCTTCGCGCAGGTCGTTGATCTCCACGCGCCGCAGCTCGGCCTTGAAGGCTTTGAGCGTCATGAGAAAAAGGTCGTGCGTGAGCGGGCGGGGCAGGTTTTCGTTGTTGAGTACCAGAGAAATGGCCATGGCCTCCATGGCTCCCACCCAGACGGGCAGCACGGCATCGCCGCTGGCTTCGCGCAACACTACGATGGGTGTTTTGCTCTGCGGGTCGATGGTGAGGCCAAAAACGCGCATTTCTACCATGGTTCCCCCAATCGTTGGGCCATGAGGCTGTGTTTCTTGGCCTCAGTGATGCTCACCCGCACCATGTGGCCCGTGTGATCCACTTGCGACGACAGCTCCACATGCACGGGCGCGCCGTAGGGGTCGCGTCCTTGCCAGCTTGGCTCCGGCCCCTGGCCTTCCTTGGGGCTGCGGTTTTCGATCAGCAGGGTGGTTTCGCCGCCCACCCGCTGCTGCAACCAGCGCGCGCCAAGTTCATCCTGAAGGGCCTGGAGGCGCAAAAGCCTGTCCTGGGCCACATCGGCGGGGATTTTGTCGGGGAAAAGTGAGGCCCGTGTTCCCGGCCTGTCCGAGTAACAAAATGAGAAGCTGGACATGAAGTTGCTGGCGCGCATCATCTGCAACGTATCCTGAAAATCCTGCTCGCTTTCACCAGGAAAGCCCACAATAAGATCGGTGGAGAGGGCCAGATCGGGCCGGGCTGCGCGCAGGCGTTCCACCAGATCAAGAAAGGCCCCGCTGTCGTAGCGGCGCTTCATGCGGGCCAGCACCGCGTCCGATCCTGCCTGCATGGGCAGGTGCAGGCGGGGGCAGAGTTGGGGCAGCTCCGCAAAGGCGGCGATATCTTCCGGCCCCATATCCTTGGGATGCGGGGTAACATAGCGCAGACGCTCAAGGCCCGGCAGGGCGGCAACTTTGCGCACCAGGGCCGCAAAGCTTGTGCCGTCGCCGCTTTTGTCCTGCCCGAATGCGTTGACGTTCTGCCCAAGCAGGGTGATTTCCCGCGCGCCGTTGTCGATCAGTGCCTTGCATTCATCAAGAATGGCCGTGCTGCTGCGCGATTTCTGGCGGCCCCGGGTAAAGGGCACAATGCAGTAGGCGCAGAAATTGTCGCAGCCCTGCATGATATTGGCGTAGGCCACGGAACCGCTGACCACACCGGGTTCGGTTGTGCCCTCGCGCTCCACGTACTGGCTTGTAAAATCAAGCAGGGAGAGGCGCTGGGCGGGATTTTCCAGCAGGCGCTCAATGGCCTGCGGGGCATTGCCTATGCCGTCGCTGCCCGCCACAAGGCGTACCTGGCTTTCTTTTTCAAAGATGCTTTCGCCAAGCTGCTGGGCCACGCATCCGGCCACGCACACCAGCACGGCGGGGTTGCCGCCCGAAACCTGACGGATGCGGCCAAGCGTACTCATAACCTTTTGCTCCGGCTTTTCACGCACAGAACAGGTATTGACCACCACCACCTGCGCGTCTTCAAGCGGCGCTTCAAAAAAACCGCGAGCGCCGAGCGCACGCCCCAGCCAGTGGGAGTCGTGCACATTCATCTGACAGCCAAAAGTGATGATATGGTAGGTCTTTTCAATCATGATCTTGTATTACTGCTCAATGTCCAGGTCTGCATCGTACATACCATGTGCGCCTTCTTCTTCAAGGGCGGCCACGCGGTCTTCAAGCCAGTCAAGCACGGCGCGGGCCGTGTGGTAGTTGAGCAGCACGCGGCTGTGGATGCAGCGGTTCACTTCGCGCGCGTCCATCTCGCCGGGGGTCATTTCGTGGCCGATGGAGCCGTCGGGGGCGACCAGCTGCTCAGAGAAAGCGGGCAGGGCATCGCTTTCGTGATAAAAATTCATCTCGATCTCGCCCTGCGGATTTATGCCGCCCCAAACGCCGTGGGCTGTTTGCAGTCTTGCGTTTTCATCCATCTGATATTTATAGCGGATCTTTGCGGGGTGGTCACTGGGCTTGTTCATGCGGCATCCTTGTGGTGTGTGGTATCAGAAGCCTGGCCGCAGGCTGAGGCTCCGTTTGCAACGACATCAGCTGTGCGGCAATTGCATATGATAAAAAAGAGGCCCTGCCAAGTAAAGGCAACATGCTCTCCGCGCTGGGGACGGCATTGTTTTGTATGGATCATGCCCGGTCGGCCCGCTGCAAAAAATTTGGAGCGAAAGAATCAAATGACCGCAAAAGGCAGCGCCAGCCCCGCTCTGCGGCCCATGCAACAGCCTTGCTGCGGCAAACATGCTCTTGACGATATGCCTTGCATGGATAGAATATCTGCTGCGGCTCATAAGCACGGTCAGGCGCGGCAGCGCGCGGGCTAATCAGGCATGAGCATCCAAGGAGAACAAGTGAGCGAGGCAAGCAGCAAACCGTATGAAATCCGGCGGCATGAAATGCAGCCCTATTTTGATCTGGAAGCCTTCATGTCCATGAGCAAGGAAACGCGCCTTGGCGGTGCGATTCTTGAGCGTCTTGTGGGCCTGTGGGGCGAATGGCTGCCGCAACTGAACGTCTGTGAGATTGCGGCTGGCAAAATTTCGTATCTGGCTGTCTGGCTGCCGGAAGAAGTGGAAAATTTTGTGGATGAAGCCTGGGGCAAATCTGCCTCTGACGGCTTTATGATCAACAATCTTGCCCAGTTTATGTGCATGGCTGCCGTGCAGGAGGCTCTGCCCCAGGTGGAAGATGCCGGTTGCGCGCCGTCGCCGCGCCCCACAGAAACGCTGCGTGAGGCGCTGGCCTCCTTGGGCATTGAATACCGCGAGGCATTCGGCACCCTTACGCGCCGTTATGCCGTGGTGACGCACTATCCCTTCAAGGGCGGCTGCGAAATTTGCCATCTCCAGGCCCAGTGTCCCAAGGGGCAGGGTCAGGCTGAAAGCCCGAGCATTCTTTTGCCGGGGCATGAGGCCGATTCGGGCGATAACTAAGTGCTGGCACTGGCGGCTGTTTCTGAAAACGCCGTTTTGCTCCCGGCTGCGCGCCGCAAAGCGCGATCAACAGTCCTCGGGGCACAAAATGCTTTTCGGCAACAGCCGCTAACGGCCTTCCATCACAAGGGTGCGGGCTACTCCGGCAGGAGTGCGCACCACAAGTTCCACAGTGCGGGCATTGCGGGCAACCGATTCAACGAGGCAGGTTTCCGTGGCGTCCTTATCGTAGTTGCGCACGTCCACCGTGTCGCCCTTGGAGGGAACACGGTCGGGGATCACCTCGACAAGGTCGGCGGAATCGGCGTCAAAGCCGTCCCAGGCCAGCGCGGGTATGGTCATGCAAAGGCAGCCCAGCAGGGCGGCTCCGAATAGCAGGTGTTTCATGCAAGCATGTGTAAATCCATTTGCCCCTCTTGGCAACTGTGCCGCCCCTGGTGAAGAACTCGCGTCATTGGCGCACCCTGCCCCTCTGTGCGATGGGCACGGCCGCGTGGTGCGGTATCTGCGCCTTTCTGTCACTGACCGCTGCAATCTGCGCTGCGCCTATTGCCGTAGCGAGATAAATCAGAAGTTCATTCCGCACCCCAAGGTCCTGCGCTATGAAGAAATGGCCCGCCTTGTGGGCATGATGGCCGCGCTGGGCGTTTCCAAGGTGCGGCTTACCGGGGGCGAACCCTTTGCCCGCAAGGGCTGCGACGAACTGCTGCATCTGCTGCATACGCGTTACCCCTCCCTTGATCTGCGCTTGACCACCAACGGCACCCTGCTTGAGCCGCACATTCCGCTGCTGCGCTCGGTGGGGGTGAGCGCCGTCAATCTTTCCCTCGACAGTTTTGACCGCGAAACCTTTGCCAGAGTGACCGGGCGCGACCTGCTGCCCGCTGTTCTCGCCTCGCTGGACGGGCTGCTGCAAGCGGGCATTCGCGTAAAAATCAACGCTGTCGCCATGCGCGGCGTCAATGACGGGCAGATGGACGATTTTGTTCATGCCGTGCGCACTATGCCCGTTGATCTGCGCTTTATCGAATTTATGCCCATGGGCAGCGGCACCCTCTGGGGGCCGGAGACGTTCTGGTCTGCCGCAGACATCCGGGCCGAAGCCGAGCGCCGTGTGCGCCTTGATCCCGTGCAGGACAGCAGCGCGGAGGCTGGCCCCGCCAAGATGTTTGCCGTGCAGGGGGGCAAGGGCCGCATGGGATTTATCACCGCTGTATCCTGCCATTTCTGCGGCACGTGCAACAGGCTGCGGCTTACGAGCGACGGCAACCTGCGCACATGCCTGTTTGACGACAGGGAATATCATTTGCGGGGGCTTCTGCGTCATCCGCGTTTTGATGACGAACATCTGGCCCGCGTGGTGCGCCTTGCCTGTGCGGACAAACCCATCGGTGCGGATCTGCTCAAGGCCCGCAAAAAAGGCTCCGCCGTGGCAGACAAGCAGATGGTGGGCATTGGCGGTTAACAGAGAGCTCCCCATTGGAAGATTATGATTGACTCTCGATATTAAGTATACTTATTATAAATGTACTTATTAAACACAGCGCAAAGGAGTACGCCATGCTCAAGATGTCACTTGAATTGCCGGTAAACGCCACGCCGGATAATATTTGGAGAGTCTACAGCGAATTTTCACTTCGAAGACAATGGGAAACAGATTTGGAATCGTATGAGCTTGACGGGCCATTTGCCGAGGGTGTGGGCGGTACCATGCAGCTAGAAGGCATGCCGCCGATCCGATTTGTTTTTACAGAGGTGCAGACCAACAAGCGTTTTCGGGATGCCGTTGACCTTGGGGGTATAGGACGGCTAGAGTTCGGGCATGAAATTTCAGAGCGCGATGGGCGGCGCTTTGTGGAACATTCCATCTCGCTTCTGCCAAAATATTGTGAAATAACAAACGAAAATTATGCATTTTTCCAAAAAGTCACTGGGGATATGACGGATGTGTTATGGCGTTTGAAAATTCTGGCAGAAAGCCTGTAGTTTTTCCTTCACAGTTTCAGGGGGAGGCTGGAGCCTCCCCTGGGTTGCTTTTTATACGGGCATATAACCGCTGGCACGGTATTATCCGAAGAGCGCTCGCCAAGTGCGGCCTCACGCACCCTCAGTTCGTTTTTCTGGCCTGTACCGGCTATCTGGCGCAAAATGAGGAGTACGTGACCCAGAGCATGGTGGCAAACCTTGCCGACATGGATTTGATGACGATTTCACAGCTTGCGGTATTGTTGGAAAAAAAAGGGTTGATTCTGCGCACGACACACCCGCAGGACAGCCGCGCCAAGTCTGTGAGCCTTTCAGATGAGGGACAACTCCGGTTGAGCAACAGCCTGCCAACGGTCGAGGTTATAGATAGAGAATTTTTTGGGGTCCTTGGGAGTGGGCAGAAAGATTTTGCGCGGATGCTCCGTGTTCTTTCAGCCGTAACCGATGGGAACATCCCTGGTATTGAACCTGACGTTATTTCCAAATAAGGCAATTTCGGGTCAAAGTTCCACTGAGGGCGGCAGCGTCGCACACGGCAAGCGCCATTTGAAACCCTTCGCCTTTCAGTCTATGCTCTGGCTGTAGCAACCTTTACTTCTCGCAAGGAATCCATGATCGCCTATCTTGAAGGCCGCCTGGCCGAAATATGGGGCAATGCCTGCCTGATCGTCACCGAAGGGGGCGTGGGATACGAAGTGGCCCTGCCCGCCCACACGCTTGCCAGCCTGCCCGGCAGAGGGGAACCCCTGGCGCTGTACACCAGCCTTGCAGTGCGTGAAGACGCGTTGGAACTTTTTGGTTTTGCCACCTTTGAAGAACGCCAGACCTTTGAAGTGCTGGTTTCCATCTCCAAGGTGGGCGCGCGCACGGCCCTTGGCATCCTTTCCATTTTTCGGCCCGACGACCTGCGCCGGGTTGTGTTTGAGGATGACGTGCTGGCCCTTACCCGCGTTTCGGGCATTGGCAAAAAAACCGCCGAGCATGTGTTTCTTGAGCTGAAATACAAGCTCAAGGTCGAGGACGCCCCGCAGGCGGCGGCGCTGACCACCGGGTCGCGGCCCGGTTCTGTATTCCGCGATGTGCTGGACGGTCTGGGCAACCTTGGCTACGAGCCGGACGAATGCGCGCCCCTAGTCAAAAAACTGCTGCATGAAGAGCCTGATCTGGATGTGACCGGCGCTCTGCGCGCCACCCTCAAGGCCCTTGCCAAGGGGAAGGTCTGATGACCGATCTTGCGAATCCGTGCGTTGCGGAGTGCACCACAGGCATTGACGAAAGCGTACGCCCGCACAGCCTTGACGACTTTATCGGGCAGGATGAACTGCGCGCCAATCTGCGCGTGTATCTGGGCGCTGCGCGCGAGCGCGGCAAGGCGCTGGACCATACGCTTTTTTACGGCAATCCAGGGCTTGGTAAAACCACGCTGGCGCAGATCATGGCCTCCGAGCTGGGGGTCAATCTTGTCTGCACCTCAGGGCCGGTACTTGAGCGCAGCGGCGACCTTGCCGCCATCCTCACCAATCTGAACAGGCACGACATCCTTTTTGTGGATGAAATCCACCGCATGCCCATTGCCGTGGAAGAAGTGCTGTATCCCGCCATGGAAGATTTCAAGCTCGATCTGGTCATCGGGCAGGGGCCTGCGGCGCGCACGGTCAAGATAGACCTTGAACCCTTCACCCTTGTGGGGGCGACCACGCGCATGGGCTTGATTTCTTCGCCCCTGCGTGACCGATTCGGCATTGTGGCGCGGCTGGAATATTACAGTCCGGGCGACCTTGCCCGCGTGGTGCAGCGCACGGCGCGCATCCTGGGTGTGGAGGTCTCCACTGACGGCGCTGCGGAAATTGGCCGCCGTTCGCGCGGCACGCCCCGCATTGCAAACCGTCTGTTGCGCCGGGTACGCGACTTTGCCCTGGTGCACGGTGACGGGCTGGTGACTGGCGAGCAGGCTTCGGCGGCGCTCAAGCGCATGGACGTGGACGAGCTGGGACTGGATCAGATGGACCGCAAGCTGCTGGAAGTGCTCATCAAACACTATGACGGCGGCCCGGTGGGCATCAAAACCCTGGCCGTTGCCTGTTCGGAAGAAGTGCGAACCATTGAAGATATTTACGAACCCTACCTTATTCAGTGCGGCTTTTTAAAGCGCACCCCGCGTGGGCGCATGGCGACAGCTTTGGCCTACAGGCACTTGAAAATGCTGCTTTCCTAGACCAGATTAACGTTGAAATGCTCTAGGTGTATGATCTGCCCGGCCAGTTTTTTACACCGAACTGAAAGAAAAGGCGGAGAAAGCATGCAGTTGCAAGTTATTGAAGGAAAATTCAGCGTCTGCAAGGTGGAAAACCTGCGCGCCGTCAATTTTCATGTGCCGTGGCTGTTTGTGGGCAAAACTGATGCGGAAATTTCGGTGGTCTGCCTAACTGTGGATGTTCCTCACGCCACACTGGCGCGGGAGGATGGCTGGCGCGCACTGCGCGTGGCGGGGCAGATGGATTTTGGCCTTACCGGTGTGATGGCGGGCTTGTCCACCGTGCTGGCCCAGGCGGGAATAAGCATTTTTGCCGTGTCCACCTTTGATACGGACTATATATTGATGAAGGCGGAAAAGCTTGCTCCGGCTATTGAAGCGCTGGAGGCGAGCGGCTACACCGTGGAGCGCGCTGCCCTGTAAAAGGTCGGTCGGCGCAAGCAGGATGCCGGATTTCGTTTTTGAGAAGATTTGCCCGCCAGTGGGGCAGAGGCGCAGCCCTGAACAGGACAGGGCCGAATATAAAAATCGGGGGAAGGGGCTTTGTGGCCTCTTCCCCCGATTTGCTTGCTACACGTCTATCTTGCCAGCGCGGGCCGCGTTGAGCACAGCCATGAGGGCCACGCCTACATCGGCAAACACGGCTTCCCAAAGGCCGGAAAGGCCCACGATGCCCAGCGCCATGAACAAGCCCTTAATGCCCAAGGCCATAACAATATTCTGCCACACAATGGTACGCGTGCGGCGCGCTATGCGCAGCAGTTCCGGCAGACGGGCCGGGTTGTCATCCAGAATGACCACGTCTGCAGTTTCAATGGCGGCTTCCGCGCCGAGGCCGCCCATGGCCACGCCCACCCCTGCCGTTGCCAGCACCGGGGCATCGTTGATGCCGTCACCCACAAAGATTGTGTTCTTTACCGGGCCAAGGGCTTCGAGCGCTCCGGCCTTGTCTTCGGGCAGCAGGTCTGCGCGCAGGGTGTCCAGCTTCAGGCGCTGGGCCACGGGGAGGGCCTGTTCTTCTCTGTCGCCCGTGAGCATGGCAATGTTCTGAATGCCCAGGCGGCGCAGTTCCTGAATAGCCTCCGGCGACTGCGGCTTGATACGGTCTGCCACCACCAGCGCGCCCAGCAGCTTGCCGCCCTTGGCGACCTGCACCACGCTGCCGGTCATGGTCACTTCCATGGGCGCAATGCCACGGCTTGTGAGCAGGGCAGCGTTGCCCGCAAGAAGTTTATGACCGTCAGCAGCGGCAGCCACACCCATGCCGGGGATTTCTTCCATGCCTGAGAGTGATGCATCATCAACCACAATGCCTTGCTTCTGTGCAGCGCGCATGACAGAGCGGGCAATTGGGTGGTTGGAGCGGCTCTCCGCCAGCGCGGCAGCGGTCAGAAGATCATTGGGAGCAACACCTTCGGCGGGCAGCACGGCGTTTACTTCAAACACGCCTTCGGTGAGGGTGCCGGTCTTGTCCAGCGCAGCCACGCGGATATCGCGCAGGTTGTCGAGCACAGCGCCGCCCTTGATAAGGATGCCCCGGCGAGAAGCCGCGCCAATGCCGCCAAAGTAGCCCAGCGGAATGGAAATAAGCAGGGCGCAGGGGCAGGAAATGACCAGCAGCACCAGAGCGCGGTAAATCCATTGAGAGAATGGGCCAAGCCCGAACAGGGGAGGCAGCACCGCCACCAGAAATGCAATACCCGTCACTGCTGGGGTGTACCAGCGGGCCATGCGGGTGATGAAGCGTTCCGTAGGGGCCTTGCGGGCCACGGCGTTTTCCACCATTTCCAGAATGCGGGCAATGGAGGAGTCGGCAAAGGCCGTTGTCACTTCAACGCGCAGGGCCGCATTCAGATTGATGGTGCCCGCGAGCACCTTGCTGTCGGGGGCAACGCGCTGGGGCACGGATTCGCCCGTAAGCGGGGAGGTGTCCACCTGCGAATCGCCTTCCAGCACTGTGCCGTCCAGCGGGATCTTTTCGCCGGGGCGCACAAGAATGTGACTGCCGGGGCCAAGGGCTTCGGGTTCCACATCTTGAGTGGCGCCGTTGTCCAGCATTTCGTGGGCAATGCTTGGCCGGGCGGCCAGCAGAGCCTTGACCGACCGACGAGAACGCCCGGCGGCGCGTTCCTGCACAAATTCACCCACGCAGTAAAACAGCATGACGCCCACGGCTTCCGGCAACTGCCCAAGGGCTATGGCCGCGATGGTTGCGCCGCCCATCAGTGTAAATTCGTTGAAAAAATCCTTCTTCAGGATGCTTTGCGCCCCGATGCGCAGCACATCGAAGCCGCACAATACATATGGAAGGGCGTAGAAGATGCCAATGACCAACCAGTTGGGCATGAACTCGGCAAGGCGTTCATCCGCGATCATACCAATGGCGAAAAGCACGGCCGATATGGCCATGATGGCGATTTCGCGCTTTTCGTGGTCGTGCCCGTGTTCATGACCGTGGTCATGATCATGGCAGCAGGCGCAGCCGTGATCGTGGTCGTCTGCCTCTGGCTGAGGGGCGGCCGGGGCGCATGCAGCGCAGCATGCCTTCATGGGTAAAGGGCTAAGCTTGGTGGATTCCATTCAGATCTCCTGACGTTATGCGGGGGTGCCTGCGGTTTGCGCGGCATCGTCTTCAGTGTCGTCGGCCTGATCGGCAGGCACAGGAATATGCTTCTGCTTGAAAAATTCATGGATGCTGGTGTTGTGCGAAATGCCCGGCAAGGCGGCTTCGTCCTGTGCGATTTGGGGGCAGTCTGCAAGCTCGCGGATTGTGAGCGCAAGCGCATCACGCACACAGTCTGTAGGATCTTGCGGCAGGCGATAGTAAACCCAGCGGCCATTCTTGATGCTCTCGATCAAGCGCGCCTGACGTAGGATAAACAGATGTTTGGAGGTGGTGGACGCTGCTAGCCCAAGGAGCGTTGTTATCTCGCAAACGCACAGAGGGCGCAGGCGCAAGGCCATGAGTATGCGCAGGCGGTTTTCGTCGCCAAGGGCGCGGATAGCGGATATGTAGCTGAGCATGTGTACTCCGGGGGACGTGATGGAGGTGGATGTCTTTTTCATTTCGTTGTGTGACGAAATATAAGAAGTGGGGTGGTTGAAGTCAAGCATATTTCGCCAAGTGACGAAATGTTAGTTGATACATCTATATATATGACAGCGAATGTATGGTTCGCTTGAACAAATTGGGGTGTGCCGTTGATGCGACCGGGCAGAGTGTGTCTTCGTTATGAAAGGGCGGCACGCTGAGTGGTGATGGGGGGGATCGTTGGGTGAAAATGCCAGAGTGTAGATGTGGCGAGTGGTTGGAGGGCTGTAAATCGGCGCTGACCGGGCGTTTGGTTGAATATTCGTGTGAAAATGGTTTTTGTGTTGACACGTCAGGGGTGTTTGCTTAAAGTGCATTTCTCGCGTCACGGGATCGACACAATGGATCGCGGCGAAATTCGCCAAGACACAAAAAGTTGTTGACTTGTGAAACGAGGGGGAGCATAAACGCTCCTCGCGATTGAAGAAAACGACTTGGCTTCAAGGTGAAACGAAAGTTTCACGAAATGAAAAAAAGTTGTTGACTTCGAAAGCGAAGGGGAGCATAACCGCTCCTCGCGATTGAAGAAAACGACTGGCTTCACGGTGAAACGAA